>NZ_JAERKB010000013.1:0-180260 GCF_018257325.1 Nissabacter archeti | reverse complement strand
ACCATGGTGTAGGCGTAATCCACGCCCATGCCGTAGGCACCGGAATGCTCCCGGACGATGTCCATCACCGCGGTGTAGGTCTCTTTGTGCGCCCAGTCACGCTGCCACTCCAGCATCACCTGCTGCCAGGTCACCGGGATCACGCCTGCCTGGATCATGCGCTGCATGGCGAAATCATGCGCCTCTTTGGTGGTGCCGCCGGAGGCATCCGCCACCATGTAAATTTCGTAATCACCTTCCAGCATCGCGCACAGCGCAAAGCTGTTGTTGCAGACTTCCGTCCACAGGCCGGACACCACCACTTTTTTCTTGCCGTTGGCCGCCAGCGCGTCACGCACTTTCTGGTCATCCCAGGAGTTCATGGAGGTACGTTCCAGGATGTCCTGGCCCGGCAGGGCGTCCAGCAGTTCCGGGAAGGTGTTGCCCGAGAAGCTTTCCGTCTCAACCGTGGTCAGCACGGTCGGGATATTGAAGACTTTGGCCGCTTTTGCCAGCGCCACCACATT
Organism: Nissabacter archeti; assembly: GCF_018257325.1. NCBI lineage: Bacteria > Pseudomonadati > Pseudomonadota > Gammaproteobacteria > Enterobacterales > Yersiniaceae > Nissabacter > Nissabacter archeti. The sequence continues at coordinate 179,754 of NZ_JAERKB010000013.1, read as the reverse complement.
GTTTTTCAGCACCTGGCGATCCATGGACTGGACGCCAAAAGCCATCTGCGGCTGCTGATCGATAAAGATAATCTGGCAGTTTTGCGGCGTCAGGACTTCAAGTTTGCTCATCGTCATAATTTTCCCATTGAGGTAAAGGTGGCTAAAGGCCGTGGCGTGCGCACGGCATCACATGACAGGGCACTGTGCCGGAACGCGCCGTGCCGGCGGCCTACTGTCTGAGCGCAGTGTAGGAACCTTTTATTTTTCAGGCTATTATCTTTAAGTATACCTATACGAAAGGATACCTATCCTTTCGTATACTAGACGCTTTCCCGCCCGGCTCACCATAATCCCGCCATTCCCTTATCCTGCGTTTACGGCAGGGCATTTCTCCGCCCACGGCGCGCCATGCCGCCAGGGGCACCCCACTTCAGGAGGTTCTATGGTTACCCTCGGTAAAGCCGACATCATTCTCACGAACGGTAAATTTCATACCGTTGACCGCGGCAACCCACTGGCAGACGCCGTGGCGATCCGCGACGGCAAATTCCTCGCGGTCGGCAGCCTGTCCGATGTGATGCAGCATCACGGTGAACAGACCAAAGTGATCGACCTGAAAGGGCATACGGCCATCCCAGGCCTGAACGACTCCCACCTGCACCTGATCCGCGGCGGCCTGAACTACAACCTCGAGCTGCGCTGGGAAGGCGTGCCGTCTGTGGCCGATGCGCTGCGGATGCTGAAAGAGCAGGCGCTGCGCACCCCGTCGCCGCAATGGGTGCGGGTGGTGGGCGGCTGGACGGAGTTCCAGTTTGCCGAGCGCCGGATGCCGACGCTGGATGAAATCAACGAGGCGGCACCGGATACGCCGGTGTTTGTGCTGCACCTGTACGACCGTGCCCTGCTTAACCGCGCGGCGCTGAGAGTGGTCGGCTATACCCGTGACACCCCGAACCCGCCGGGCGGCGAGATCCAGCGCGACAGCAACGGCAACCCGACCGGGATGCTGATTGCCCGCCCGAACGCCATGATCCTCTACGCCACGCTGGCGAAAGGCCCGAAACTGCCGCTGGAGCAACAGGTTAACTCCACGCGCCAGTTTATGCGCGAGCTAAACCGCCTCGGCCTGACCAGCGCGATTGATGCGGGCGGCGGCTTCCAGAACTACCCGGAAGATTATGAGGTGATCGCGGAACTGCATGAGAAGAAGCAGATGACGATCCGCATCGCCTATAACCTGTTTACCCAGCGCCCCGGCCATGAGCTGGAAGATTTCGAAAAATGGACGGATATGCTGTCACCGGGCCAGGGCAGCGACTATTTCCGCCATAACGGCGCCGGGGAAATGCTGGTGTTCTCCGCGGCTGACTTCGAAGACTTCCTCGAGCCGCGCCCGGACCTGGCACCCGGCATGGAAGATGAACTGGAGCGCGTGGTGCGCCATCTGGTAGAGCACCGCTGGCCGTTCCGCCTGCACGCCACCTACGATGAATCCATCAGCCGGATGCTGGACGTCTTTGAAAAGGTCAACCGTGAGATCCCGTTTGACGGGCTGCACTGGTTCTTTGACCACGCCGAAACCGTGACCCAGCGTAACATTGACCGTATCAAAGCGCTGGGCGGCGGCATCGCGGTGCAGCACCGTATGGCATTCCAGGGGGAATACTTTGCCGAGCGCTACGGCATTGACGCGACCCGCCACACGCCGCCGGTGGCGCGGATGCTGGAAACCGGCGTACCGGTAGGGCTGGGCACTGACGCCACCCGCGTCGCCAGCTACAACCCGTGGACAGCGCTCTACTGGCTGGTTTCCGGCCGCACTGTGGGCGGGATGCAGATGTATGACGTCAACGCGCGCCTGGATCGTGACACCGCCTTGATGCTGTGGACGCAGGGCAGCGCCTGGTTCTCCAGCGAGCAGGGCAAAAAAGGCCAGATCCAGGCCGGCCAGCTGGCTGACATGGTGGTGTTGAGTAAAGACTATTTCCGCGTGCCGGAAGAGGAGATCAAAGGCATTGAATCCGTGCTGACCGTGGTGGACGGCAATATCGTTTACGCGGCCGGGGCGTTCAGCGCAGAGGCCCCCCCGTCTATCCCGGTGCTGCCGGAGTGGTCACCGGTGGTCACGGTTCCCGGCCATTACCGCAGCGCGCCGCCGGCGGCGACCCGCGTCGGCATGATGCAGCAGGCGCACCAGTGCAGCGGGCCGTGCGGCGTGCACAGCCATTCGCATGACATCGCGCGGGGGGCCAACCTGCCGGTGTCGGAAGAGAACGCCTTCTGGGGCGCGCTCGGCTGTAGCTGCTTCGCGTTCTGATGATCATGAAGAGCCTCCACTCTCAGCCGCCCCGCATCAATGCGGGGCTGTTCTTCCTGCGCCTGACCGGCTGCCTGCTGTTGCTGTATGTACACGGCTTGCCGAAGGTGTTCCATTTCAGCGAAGAACTGACACGCATCGAGGATCCTTTTGGCCTCGGTCCCTATATGAGTTTGCTGCCGGCCATTTTTGCCGAAGTCATCTGCCCGGTTTTTATCCTGCTCGGCGTGTTTACCCGGCTGGCCTGCCTGCCGGTTATCGGCGTGCTGCTGGTGGCGATGCTGTTTGTCCACCCTGGCTGGAGCATCGCGGAAGGGCAGTTTGGCTGGCTGCTGCTCATCATTTTCACCACCCTGGCGATAACCGGCCCCGGCCGGTGGCGCATTGGGTCATCCCGGCATAAAGAGGTGCGCTATGGCGCAGGTTAACGACATTCATGCTGCCACGCAGGAAGAGGAGGTGATCGCCAGCCCGGCGGCCACCCCGCCTCTGGCGGCGTCACCCTGGCAGCCGCTGCGCCAGCCGGTCTTCCGCATGTTGTGGCTGGCTACCGTGGTGTCCAATATCGGCTCATGGATGAATGATGTGGGCGTGAACTGGACGATGCTGACGCTCAGTGCTGACCCGCTCAGCGTGGCGCTGGTGCAGGCGGCGAGCAGCTTGCCGATGTTTCTGTTTGCCCTGCCGTCAGGCGTGCTGGCCGACATTATCGACCGCCGGAAATACCTGCTGTTCTCCCAGCTCTGGGTCTTTATCGCCGCGGTCGGGCTGACGGTGCTCTCCTTTACCGGGCATGTCACACCGCTGGTGCTGCTGGTTGCCGCCTTCCTGATGAGCGCCGGGGCCGCGATGAGCTCCCCGCCGTTCCAGGCCATCGTGCCGGATCTGGTCAGCAAGCATGAGCTTGGCCCGGCGATCGCGCTCAACTCACTGGGGATCAATATCAGCCGCGCCATCGGCCCGGCGCTGGGCGGCCTGATTTTGTCGTTCGCCGGCCCGTGGATGGTGTTCCTGCTGAATGCGCTGTCGGTGCTGGGCGTGGCGTGGGTGCTGTACCGCTGGAAAGCGGAGCCGACGGTGCAGCGCCTGCCGCCGGAGCACTTTTTCTCCGCCGTGCGCGCCGGGCTGCGCTACGTCCATGCTGCGCCGGTATTGCGCAATGTGCTGGTGCGCACCGTGGCCTTCTTCCTGTTCGGCAGTGCCGGCTGGGCGCTGCTCCCGCTGGTGGCCCGGCGTGAACTGAACCTCGGGCCGGGCGGCTACGGCATTATGCTGGCCTGCATCGGCGTCGGCGCGATCTGTGGTGCGGTGCTGCTGCCGCGCCTGCGCAAGCGCTTCAACCCGGACCAGCTGATGGTGCTCGCCAGCCTGCTGTTTGGCGTCACCATGCTGGCGCTGGCGTTTATCCGGCAGTTCTGGCTGCTGAATGCGTTTGAGTTTTTCACCGGCTTTGCCTGGATTGCGGTGCTCTCCACGCTGAACCTGGGGGCACAACGCAGCGCGGCGAAATGGGTGAAAGCGCGCGCCCTGGCGGTCTACCTGACGGTATTCTTTGGCTCCATGACCGTCGGCAGCGCCCTCTGGGGCCAGCTTGCGTCGCATTACGGCATCCCGGCCTCGTTATGTGTGGCGGCCGCCGGGCTCGCGCTCTCCTGCCTGACCGTGCTGCGCTGGCGGCTGGATAAGGATCCTGACCTGAATCTGGACACCAGCGACATCAATGAGCCGGTACCGGCGCTGGATATCCATCACGATCGCGGCCCGGTCCGGGTGAGCTACGAATACCTGATCCGCGAGGAGGATGCGAAAGGCTTTACGCAGTGTATGCAGGATATGAGGCGCGTGCGGCGGCGTGGCGGCGCGATGAACTGGTCAGTGTATGAAGATATCCTGCAACCGGGCATCTTCGTCGAAACTTTCGTGGTGGGGTCATGGATGGAGCATCTGCGCCAGCTTGAGCGCTACACCATGAACGATCAGAAAATCCAGAACCGGGTCTATGCATTCCATCAGGCTGACCGCCTGCCGCAGGCGCGTTATCTCATCGCGCCCGGCTGACGGGCTGACACATCGCGGGGCCGGGTTCGTCACCGTGCCCGCCCCGCTCAGGCTGTTATTAACGCCCGCCGTCAAACGCGGGCGTTATGCGTTTCCCGACTACCCTTTCAATGGCCTGTGCGGCGTGCAGCACTGCCTGATCATGGCCCGGCGCGGCGTACAGGGTGATGCCGAACGGCAAGCCCTCGTCATCCTGGCCCACCGGGAGCGCCACCACCGGCGCGCCCGCTTTCCCGGTGCATTTGGCGGCGGCAGCCATCGGTGACAGCAGGATATGGGCGCCGCCCGCTTTCAACGCGGCCAGGATGCCGGCATCCTGGCTTAGCGCAATGTCACGGCGGCGGTCTGCCACATACTCCGGGGAACGGATACCGGGTGAGACGTTCGCGGCCTCAAGCAGCGACTGGCCGTAAGGGATCGCGTCAGGATGGGCGTGGTTCCAGGCGATAATATCCGCCAGTGATGCCATGCCGCATGGCTGGAGCGTGGACAGCAGGGTGTTCAGGCTGGCCTTGAATTCAGTGCGGAACACACAGGATCGCACCTCATGCAGCGCGTCAGCGGACGGCAGATCGCAAGGGTCGACAATCACCGCCCCCGCCTGCGCCAACCGGGCCAGCACCTGATCAAAGGCCGCTTTCCGGCTTTCGGTCATCACATTATCTGCGATAAACCGGCGCGGCACCCCGATCCGCAGCCCTTGCAGGATGCCGCCATGACCGGTTGCGTCAGCGAAATCCGCCAGCGTTGCGGTGTCATGCATATCGGCCCCGGCGATGGCCTGATAGACAAGCAGCGCGTCCTCCACGGTACGGGTTAACGGCCCCGGTGAGTCCTGGCTCGGCACCAGCGGGATCAACCCATGACGGCTGACGCGGCCGACCGTGGGTTTGAAGCCGACAATAGCGCTATGCACCGCCGGGGCCTGGATCGAATTTTGTGTTTCTGACCCAATCGCAAACGCACAAAACCCGGCCGCGACGGCGGCGGCCGACCCGACGCTCGACCCTAGCCCGCGGCCATACTCGCCCCCCAAAGGATGCCGGACGACACCGCCGACCCCACTGAAGCCCGAAGGCATCACGTCTGAGACAAAATCTGCAAATTCCGTGAGGTGGGTTTTGCCCAGCAGCACCGCCCCGGCTTCGCGCAGGCGCGTGACCAGCGTGGCCTCATAAGGCGGGAGGAAGCCGGCCAAGGCGCGGGCGCCGGCCGATGCAAAACTGCCGTCCAGGGTGAAGACGTTATCTTTTACCAGATAAGGCACCCCGTGCAGCGGCCCGCGTGAACGGCCCGCCGCGAGTTCGGCATCCGCACGGCTTGCCTCTTCGAGGGCGAGGCGCGAGAGGCTGCGGACGCAGTTAATGCCCGTTGCCCCGGCATTATCCTGCTTAATCCGGTTCAGGTACCATTCGGTGGCCTGGCAAGAGGTGATGTCACCGGCCGCGATAGCGGCGCCGATCGCCTGTGCGGAGCCTGTGCCAAGCAGAGAGGAGAGTGCTTTCATATGATTATTCCAAACCGTTAAACGTTGAGGAGTCAGCCGGGAAAGGCGGCCATGCGCCTTCGCTGCGTTCTGAACAGGTACGCGGGTAATATAAAAGAGATAAAAAAGAGAGTTTGTACTGTGAGGGGATTTTGCCGCGCCGCCGGGTCAGCGCCGGGTGATGTCAAAGGAAGGGCAAGAGGTGTTCGCCGCAGGATCGACGATGATAAAGGTTAATGGCGGCAGGGTGTCAGGCATGTCGGAACAGGCTATTTTCAGCAAACCGGTGCAGCATCGGCCCATCCAGCCGGTAACGCACCCATTCATCCAGCGGCAGCGCGCCGATGCTGAGGTAAAACGCTTTCGCTGTCTGGTTCCAGCTGAGCGCGCCCCACTCAAGACGGCTGTACTGGTGTTTCACGGCATACTGCGCAATATAGTGCAGCATCGCCTGGCCTGCTTCGCGGTCACGGTAAGGGGGCGTGAAATACATGTCTTCCATGTACAGGCCGCGGCGATCCAGCCAGGTAGAGTAACTGCTGGACGTGACAGCGTAACCGGCAATAACCTCATCCACCTCGCAAATAAACGCGTCATTCGTGCTTCCCTGACCAAAAAGCGCGTTCCGGATCGATTCAACGCTTGTCCCTGACGCCTGCGGGATGCACTCATACATCGATAACTCGCTGATCATGGTGTAGATAGCGTCTGCGTCATCGGGGTGCGCCTGCCGGATCATCACATTCATGGGAACTCGCTTTTTTAAGCCTGTTGAAGCTGACCAGCATAATCGTTATTGTCCGATGAATTAAGTGCAATACTCTCAACGAAAGGTGAATGCTATGCATCATGTGCTGCGGCGGCTTGATTTAAACCTCTTACCCATTTTCGATGCGGTTTTCCGCCACCGTTCCGTCCGGCTGGCAGCCGCTGAGCTTTCGATGAGCACCTCCGCATTGAGCCATGCGTTATCACGCTTACGGCTTTTTTTGAACGACCCGCTTTTTTACCGGGAGGGCCACCGCATGTGCCCAAGCGTGTATGCGTATGAACTGGCCCCCTTTGTGGCGGAGGCGTTAACGACGCTGAACCAGCAGCTCTCGCCGGTTCAGCCCTTTGATCCGCTGACGAGCCACGATTGTTTCCGTATTGCCATCACGGATTACACCGCCTTTTGTGTTTTCCCAGGGCTGATGCAGGAACTGCAACACACCGCGCCGCATTTGCGTTTTGAACTCCGCTATCTGCCGCACAACCCGGCGCTGACTGAGTTACTCGCCGGTGAAATCGACCTGGCGCTGAGTTTCAGTGAGCCGGGCGGGCTGAGCGATCCTGATCTGGTGGAGACGGATTTATTCAGCGATGAATTTATCGTCATCAGCCACTGCCGCCGGCGCAGCCTGAGCCTGGAAGAGTACCTGGCGGCCGGGCATCTGGTGGTGACACCGTGGAATGAAAAGCAGGGCATGCTGGATCGGCACCTGGCGCGCCTGGGGCTTAAGCGCCATATCACCCTGAAAACGCCTTCTATGCTGGGCGCGCCCTTTATCATCGCGGAGAGTGATTTGCTGATGGCGGTTCCCTCTTTTGTCGCGGCTAAACTGGAACAGACCACAGGCGTCACGCGGTTCAGGCTGCCTTTCGAGGTGCCCAGGTTTACCGTCAAAATCTATTCGCACAGGCGCAGCGGAACACGCAAAGCAACAGAATGGCTGAAAGGCGTCATGTGCCGGACCATCAAACAGCGGGAACACTATTTCGAACCCTGAGCGAAAGCGTGACAACGTCACGATAATTAACGCCTGCGTTACGCCTGCCTGTTTTTTCGCCGCTTAATTCGGTGTCGCTACGTGAAATCTACGGAATCATCAGGGGCCAGGCCTTGCAGATTTCACGTAGCGCAATCGCCGGTTTTCAGCGCAAAAAATCACCGTTTTAACTGCTATCGCGAAACGAATCAGGCATAAACAGAGGTGGCATGATGATAACTTTATATAAGTCCCATTATATAAAGTTAAATGAAAGAGCTTTCCTATATTGCTTGACAAATCAAAGAAATTATTAAGTCAGGAATTAAAACTGTTATATATTGCTGAAAAGGCGTCCTATATCTTACATATTCATATTGACGCATACTTGAGCTAACACTGCTACAGGCAGGGCTGGCCCAGTAATTAGTACATTATGTACTCAGTCACTTATCTAAAAAATGGATTTTAATGTTATAAAAAAATTAAAAATTTTCAGGAAACACACATGATTTTTTGTTTAAATAGTCTATAAAAAATGGAATAAATTGTAATTAACTGGATGAAAATAAAATATGAATAACGATATTGGTCAAAGAATTATTATGAATTTACGCGCCTGATTTGTATCTCTTATGACGCCAGATTTAATATCAACTGCCATTGCGACACTATTTATTTGGGCGCATCTGACACGTATAGGACAGACAAGTCTATTTTTCGATAGCGTTTCTTTTCCATCAATTTTTAGCTATTTGATGGTTTTTGCATGTGTTAGTGTGCTCGCATTTTGCCTCATATTATTTATGCCTTCTCTGCTAGCAGGCCTTTTCCTTTATAAAGATAAAGAGGATAGTGAAACCCAAGAGAAGCTGGCCGAAAATAGCATCACGATAGTTCTAGTGACCTCGTTGTTATCAGTTTTTGTATTGTTTGTATACTATTTTTTATCGATGCATATCGGGAAAAAAGAAACTCAGAATATATATCTGCAGCTGGGTGCTATTTATTTAATAAGTTTCGTCCTTACACGGTTTTTCAACACCCGTATTACATGCAGTAGGATTAACGGAGTGAAGCCGGGAAAGAAATTTAGAATAGTACTTTTGATGCATTTTTTCCAGCCAGTGCTTTTTTCACTGACAGCCTGTATCTATATCTTTCCTCTGGAATTGTTTCTTCGTACGCTGGATTTTCCCGACGGAACGGGCGAGATCAGGCAGGCGCTGACAGTAATTGCCCTGTCCATTTTTCTTATTATTTTCTCTTTTATTCCTGGCGTCGTCTTTCTTAGGCTTAGAGCTCGTACGAGCTTATTGCGTCAGGTGACAGTAACCGGAGGCATCATGGGGGGAGTACTCCTCGTCATTGTGCATATGGTTCCGGCCCTGATACTGACAATGTTTCTCAGAACGTCGGGCATTATGGATCTTAGTCCCCATGTTTATGGCGTGCCGACAGCCTCATACCCGGCTGAATACTTCAGCGATGGAGCCTGGCGGGGCACCCGTTCTTCTGACGAAAAGTACTATTTACTTCAGGCAGTAGATCTTTATGCCTTGGGCGACATTCGCCTTATTTGTCCACTGGATGTCATACAAACCTATAAAAACAGCCTAAAATATCAGGTACTTGATGCTGACTATGATAAAAGCGCTCGCGCTAAGCTCCAGGATGCCGCCTCACACTGCCGCAGAGTAAAAGGTCAGGAGCTGCTTACTCTTCAAAAATTACCTGAAGTGAAAGCCCATAGGTAGACTCAGCTGATGCTACAGGTAAGATTTTAATGAAATTCACGTTTATCTAAGCAGCACCAACTGTTGTAAAACCTGCGTGCTGTGCATTCTCGATACCGCACGCAGGCCTCAGTTTAAAGCTTTTTCCGCAACAAAAGTTCTGGAAGTAAGCTAATTTACACAGGTAAGCTTGCAACTAAAGAACCCTGCTAGGGCCTGAATCAAACATGCTGTTTCAATCATCGTATGAAGGCGCAAGATTAATTTTTTCTATGCATCAGGATTATGTCCAGGAATAGTCTCTAAACCCGTAATATTACCTAGTATACGTAGCCTGAAGACGGAACGAACGGCTTCTATTGCTGATAGCTGCAGGCTGCCTGCTGTTAATCAGCTGGCCGAGCGCATGCGCTACCACCCTGCACGCCATTCTGCTGGCGCTGCTAGGGGGCTGTGCTGGGCGCTGGTTAATTTGCTTACCCGTCGTTTTCGCGGCGTTAACCCGATGGCGTTGGTTATCTGGGGCGGACTCATCCAGCCAGTGCCGTTTTTTGTCCTGGCGTGGTTCATCGACGGGCCGGACGCCACCTCAGCATCGCTGCAGCACATCACGCTCACCTCGGTGCTGAGCATTATCTACCCAACTGTTCTGTGCTTTGGCCTCTTGAGCCGCCTGCTGGCCAGGTAAAATAGTACCACTGTCCCTACTGGTTCCGATTGTTAGACGGAACGCCTCCGTCTGGCTGCTGGATGAACCTCTTTTCGCTACCCAGTGGCGTGTCTGCGCGCTGGTCATAGTAGGGCTCGTGGTAAACGTATTCGGCTTACGCTGTCCGGCCACAGCGCTTTGGCATGCCGAAACACAGAACTAGCTGAAAACTGCAGGAGAAAGCCAAGTGAAACCTGATCTGCTTATCCTTTTCGCCCCGCCATGTAGTCCCAAGCTGCCTAAACACCTGATGTGCTGACCTACTGACCAGCTGACTGAGTCACCCTAACGGCACGGACTCTTACACTTACTTTCACTGGATTGAGAGGTGCGCTCGGAACGACTGCAGTATGATCATGACTTACGCCGCTCTGCCAATGACTCAGTAGCCGCCGGCACTATAAACGATAAAAGTTATCCTGAGGATGGCTTTAGGATATGAGGCTCTAAGCCTCCTACCCGGTACATAACCATCCACAGAAAGAATCCAGAAGCAATTTATGATAGTCAGGGAGAGAAGAGATAAAAGTGGCATGCTTCGAAAATGAAATCGAGGCAAAAACCAACAAATAACGCATAAACTGGATCAGTATGTCGAGAAAGTCACTCGACATCTCTACCGCCAGTATTTGTTAAGGTGACCTGCTCTCCGTTGATTAATACATCGCGATATGGTTAATGCCTTCATCAGCAATGTAAGGGCATTCTTATGAAGAAGCGTTTTCCGATGTACAAATCATCAGTTTTCTCCGCAAGGCAGAAGCCGGCGTTTTTTGCCTGAGAACTCTGCTATAGGCAAGCTATTTCAGACGTAACTTTCTACAACTGGCTCAAGAAATTTGACAGCATGAAAGTACCCGAAGTGAAGTGGCTTGAGTCACTTGAAGAGCAGAACGCGCGTTTCAAGAGGCTGCTCGCAGAAGCCACGTGTGACGCACAGTTATCTGTACGCATCATTGAGCTGGCGCTTTAGTTACCGGCGTATCTGGCTGCTTCTTCGGCGCGAAAACTTTTGCGTTAATCACAAGCGGGTTTATCGCATTTATTATCTAAACGATCTGAGCGTAAAACGCAGACGGCGTTGTAAAATGATCGGCCTCCAGTTTTACGTCTGGATACGTTAAACCTGACCTGGTCGATGGATTTTGTCATAGATTCACTCGCCAGTGGCCGCCGGATTAAGCGCCTGACCTGTGTAGATGATTTCACGAAGGAGTGCCTGATGATCACCGCCGCATTTAGGATTTCAGGCGTTCAAATTATGCGTTTTTTGGACAGCATTGCACTATTTCTTGGCTATCTGACGACGATAATAACCGAGCATGGCCCGAAATTTACCTGCCGCGCGCATGGTGTGGGGTTGCGCTTAATCCAGCCGGGTAAGCCAACGCAGAACGGATTTATTGGGATTTTTAACGATCACGTTTGCGATGATTGTCTGAATGAGCACTGGTTCAGCGATATCGTTCACGCCAGGAAAACCAATAATGACTGGCCGCAGGATTATAACGAGTGCCGTCCACATTCAGCACTGAATTATCAGGCTCCATCAGAGTTTGCAGTACGATGGTGAAATGGGAAATTAGACAGTAAGAAAACAGTTATTACAACTGACGGTTTTATCGGATACTCGGGGCAGGTCACGCACAATAGTCATACTCCAAAAAAATCCTGAAATTTATTTTTACCTAGAGTGAGCATAGGCCCTGTATTCTGGAATCATTTAAGCGTCATTGTCAGGTAAAGTGAGTATTTCACAATCAGCGGAACGTGTTCTTATGCTTGTTCTATAGCGTAGTTTTTTGGCCTACTTAACGATGCAATATTCTTCTGAGTAACATCTGCCAAAACCCTTGTTGATAGTTGTTCATGAATCTCTTCATGCGTGTAACCCATCTCATTTACTAGAGCCTAGATATCAAATTTTAAAGGCCCAAAACTTAAATCTTAAGTAATCTTTCTAAAATTATATCAGGAAGCGATACCAGTTGCTCTCTCACCAATTTAATATCATTCTGGCTGTATAACTTCTAATTTTTTGACGCATAAATGTTTTCCTTCTGATAAAAAACCGTTGTACCTATTGCCCTAAATAATTTCAAATAGAAACCAACATAGCGAACCACCACGGCCGGTGGTAAAATCGTTCGCACGAGTGAATGATAGGACAGGAAATGTTTTGTAGCTACAACCAGCGTACTGGTTGTAATCTCCAAAACGCTTGGTCAGGGCTCCGCCCCGACACCCTAGTACAGTAAATAGGTTGAGTTAACATGAAAAACGAACAACCACAAAAACTCAAAGTTGTCAGGTGCCGCTGCACGGAAGATGAGTACGCTGCAATTAACAAGAAAGCTCTTTCTGCCGGCCTTACGACGTCGGAATACTTACGCAGAACAGCTCTTGGCCGCCGCATAATGGTCCGTACAGATATTCGCATGATGAACGAGCTTAAGCGTCTTGGGTGGCTTCAAAAGCATCTCTATTTACAGATGCAGGAAACCATGACCCCAGAGCTAAGCCGACAGTTTTCGGAGGCACTTGTGGGGATCACCACTGCCATCAATGCTATCAATATGACGCCGGTGTATGCTCATGAGATTCAGGATTTATGAACATCATAACTCCTCCTAAGCGGCGTGATAAGAAAACAAGCTTTCGCCATTTAGTTGACTACGTTAGCTAGCGAGATGATAAGAAGAGTAGTGAGTCCGTTACACCAGGTAAGGATGCAACGGCTCCTGTTTCAGAGGTGCCTGAAGCGGCTGGCTTCAAACAATTGGTCAGCTATGTCGACCCTGAACTTAGTGCGTCGACAACTCAACTTGTCAGCGTGTCTTGTCTAGTGAGGTGCTTTGTGAGACTAACTGTTTTTCTTTAGAGACTGCTGCGTCAGAAATGAACATGACCGCAATGCAGAACCAACGTTGCAAGAATGCTGTTCACCACTTTCTTCTCTCCTGGCAGAGTGACGAAGACCCCTTCCCTGATGTGATCTTTAGTAGCCCCCGTTACTGTCTGGAAAGTCTCGGCATGAAGGATAATCAGTATATCGCTGCCATTCACCGCGATAAGGATAACGTTCACTGTCATGTTTCATTAACCGTGTTCACCCTGAGACGTTCCTTGCCCAAAATCTTTGGTAGGATGCAGATACCCTGCAGAAATGTTGTCGCATCCTCGAACGCCATTGTGGCTTCAACGTAGATAATGGCAGTTGGCATCTTGATGGCGACTATGAACTGCATCGCACACCGTGCCATACCTCAGCAGTTTCAAGCATTGCTGTAAAGTAGGGGTTATTTTCTGCTCGTGAAGTTTGCATGGTTATGCTGTTCATAAAACACGTAATGCTATCAGCAAAGCCCCGTTTGAGAAGAAACTTGACTGATCAACATTGCACATGACTTTGTACACCCACGGTTTAGGTATTCGGGAACAGAGCGGTGGCTTACGGTCTTGGATGTGATCCATCCTGAGGTTGTTAGTGTTAAAGCGTCAGATATTCATCTCGAAATAAGTCTGCCTAAGATGAAACGCCGATGTAGTACTTTCCAGGACTTGCCTTCGGTCTTTAACCCTGAGAAACCTAAAGACGGTATTATCGCCATGGAAAAAACGTACGCGCCACAGCTTCATGTACGTGACCAGGTGTGTCGTCGTGAATGTAGGAAGGTAAGGGCGGTGGCGTGTGAAATTTTACGTGCGCATTACGATGCATATCGTGCTGGCTGGGAAAGTCCAGACCTTCATGTTCGTGCTCGTTTCCAAAAGATATCTTCACACTACGCAGTCATCAAATCTCGGGTTCGGCAAGAGGTAAACGATCCCCTTATGCGTAAGCTAGCGTATCTCGCGCGTTACCGAGTTTGAAAAAATGATGGCTATGGTTGAGCTTCGTCTTAAGCTGCGAGAGGAGCATAAGGAGCATAAGGAGCATAAGGAGCATAAGGAGCTTGGGTCGTCGTGAGTTAAACGAGAGGCGTTGCAGGGTGATGTAGCGGCAGCGAGGGAAATGCGTGGCTGAGCATACAGAGAGAAAAGTGCTCCAAGGCAACAAGCAATTGCTAAAAGTAAGTCGGCAGCGGTTGTAGTTTATGGACCAGCTGATGACGAGCCAGTATTTCATTTAAACGAACATGAGACTCAGCTTATGCGTGATAGAATAGCTAACTATCTGGTCATGGAAAGCTTGCGGTGACAAACTTTGGCGATCTGGTAAACGTTTACCTAACCTCTTATCCTCAGTCCGACTGTTTCAATAATTATCTGGCCGCTTCGCTGACTTCAAGATGAAGCGTGGATGTCACTATTGTGAAAGGCGATACCGATGCTGTTAATCGGGTTCTTTATTTGGGAGTAGTTCATACGACAAGCACCGCTTTAACATCACTGACAACGCTCAGTTGGTTCGGTACAGGCCACCGAGGACCGTTATCACCAATCGGAAGATATTTCTATAATGGCGGGCATAGTGTGCATATCTAAAACAATACAAATACCTCACCACTGAAAAGCCCGCCGCCCGGCCCAGCGGGCCGGAACAGAGCCGCTTTTTATAATGAATGTTGTAATTAGCTTTAGAATCGTAGTTAGAAGTATCGCTGTTAGATTGTGCAACACGCCCGTAACGGCCCTAAAGGGCACGTAACGCGGAGATACGCCCCGACTGCGGCCAAGGCCTTGTCGTGACCACTCCGACGGCGCACAAACCGTTTAGCGACGCTTTTAGCGGGTATGGCTTAGCAGGGCGAAGGGATGGTTCGGTAAAACCTATCAACCCGGAACCGGCTTCGCCGGGCTACCGGCGCCCTAACCTGCTGTGTTCTGCTAAACATTATCAGGCGCCTTCATGCGCTATAAGCGCATCTACACCCAGGAGTACCGAATGGGCTTTCAAAATCCCTCACAGAACTACACGGAACATCGCCTGACGTTGGGTGATCTTGTGTATCTCTCCCCTCATTCAACCTACCTGTTAAGGAGCGCAAGTGATTACCCGGACGTGGGCATTATGAAGGGGTCGCTCCTGGTCATCGATCGTGGTCTGACGCCACAGGACCGTCAGGTTGTCATCGTAAAGGTTGATGACGAGCTTGTGCTGCGCCGCCTGCAGCTAGAGCCGGTTCCGGGGCTGCAAGAACTGTCTGGCCAGGGCTCAGTCATGCTCCTGACCGAAGAAGATGACGCATTGATCTGGGGGGTAGTGGCTTATGTCCTTACTGATATAGCGGGCTTAGGGTTTAACCAGGTACGTCAGGAATAACTTAAACCGGCACCGGAAAAATTCTGGCAGGTTTAGCCCTCTCCTTTGAGCGGTTGATAACGCCAGGATATTCATTAATACTGTTTTTATGTACAGCATAAACCGGATCTGACCTATGTTTGCGCTCGCTGACGCCAACAACTTTTATGCATCCTGTGAAACCGTTTTTCGCCCCGATCTGCGTGGGAAGCCTATCTGCGTCGTTTCGAACAACGATGGCTGTGTAATTGCCCGTTCCGCTGATTATGTGGAATAGAAAATCTACAGAAATTATTGACGCTTTTAATGGTAGCTATGAGCGGAAAGCGGACGTTGAGCGATTACATCGTCCTGGTTTAACTGTACAAATACGCTACAAGGTTGATCTCCAGAAGATGAACCTAGGCCAGATGAACACATCTGAATTAATGAATGTAATATTGACTCTCAGTTTACAGGCAGCGACACTGACTTCCGTCCCGGGCTCAGGAGCTATCATGCCTCAACTTCAACCTCTTCAGCTTTTCAAAAATCTGTCCGATGAAACACGGCTCAGTCTGGTTTTGTTGCTACGCGAAAAAGGAGAGCTGTGCGTCTGTGAACTCACGTCAATTCTGAAGGAAAGTCAGCCTAAAATTTCCCGGCATCTGGCAATACTCAGAGACGGAGGCCTGCTTATTGACAGGCGCGACGGCAAGTGGATTTATTATCGGTTGTCACCACATATGCCAGCCTGGGCTGCAGCGGTGATTGAGCAGGCTTACTTGTGTCAGCGCAATGACATCTTGCAACTCAGCCAGCGGGCTGAACGGGATAGCGTGACCACCAACGGCAAGCCTGTTTGCCTTTAAAAAATTTACCCATACATATTTGGTTTTACATATACGTTGTGTTGAGTGTTTTCTGCCCGGTCTGACGGGAGCGATATCAAAAGGAAAATGTATGTTTTTGGCGGGTGCAATATTTGTCCTGACGCTGGTACTGGTCATCTGGCAACCGAAAGGGCTCAGTATTGGCTGGAGTGCAGTTATCGGCGCCGCGCTGGCGTTGCTGGCCGGTGTGGTTCACCCTGGTGATATCCCGGCGGTCTGGCAGATCGTCTGGAATGCCACGGCTACCTTTATTGCCGTGATTATCATCAGCCTGTTGCTTGATGAATGCGGTTTTTTTGAATGGGCTGCGCTGCACGTTTCCCGCTGGGGAGGCGGTAAAGGCCGGCTGCTGTTTACGTATATTATTCTGCTGGGAGCGGCGGTCGCGGCCCTGTTTGCCAACGACGGCGCGGCGCTTATTCTCACGCCAATTGTTATCGCCATGCTGCTGGCGCTGGGCTTCAGCCCCAGTGCCACGCTGGCGTTTGTGATGGCCGCCGGATTTATTGCGGACACTTCAAGCCTGCCGCTGATCGTGTCGAACCTGGTAAATATCGTTACGGCAGACTTCTTTAAGCTGGGCTTCAGTGAATACGCCTCCGTGATGGTACCGGTTAATATCGCTTCCGTGGCTGCCACCCTGTCCATGCTGCACCTTTTTTTCCGCAAAGACATCCCTGCAGGTTATGACCTGGCAAAGCTGAAAGCACCCCGGGAAGCTATCCGTGACATACGAACCTTTAAAACCGGCTGGCTGGTGCTGCTCTTGCTACTGGCCGGCTTTTTTGGCCTGGAGCCTCTCGGCGTCCCGGTCAGCTTGGTAGCCGCGGTGGCAGCCTTTATCCTCTGGCTGGTTGCCCGGAAAGGGCAGGTTATCGACACAAACAAGGTTCTGAAAGGCGCGCCCTGGCAGATAGTCATCTTCTCGCTGGGCATGTATCTCGTGGTGTATGGTCTGCGCAATGCCGGCCTGACGGATTATCTCTCTGCTGCCCTGAACCGGTTTGCTGAGCACGGCGTCTGGGGGGCCACGCTGGGCACCGGTTTCCTGACGGCCTTTCTGTCCTCGGTGATGAATAACATGCCCACCGTCCTGGTCGGCGCGCTCTCCATTGACGGCAGCACTGCTCAGGGCATGGTGAAGGAGGCGATGATTTACGCCAACATCATCGGCTGCGACCTCGGTCCGAAAATTACCCCGATCGGCAGCCTGGCGACTCTGCTGTGGCTGCATGTACTGGCGCAGAAAAATATTACGGTCGGCTGGGGCTACTACTTTCGCGTAGGCATCGTGATGACCTTGCCAGTGCTTTTTGTGACGTTGGCCGCGCTGGCCCTGCGCCTGTCTGTTTAACCCAAACCTGGGACTGCGTCTGCGCAGTCTCTTATGGAGTACGCTTATGACTGACATCACTATTTACCACAACCCGGCCTGTGGGACGTCCCGTAACACCCTGGCGCTTATCCGCAACAGCGGCACAGAGCCATCGGTAATTTTGTATCTGGAGACGCCGCCAGCCCGTGACGAGCTGCAAAAGCTGATTGCGGATATGGGTATCAGCGTACGCGGGCTGCTGCGCAAAAACACGGAGCCGTATGAGCAGCTTGGGCTGGCAGAAGACCGGTTCAGCGATGACGAACTGCTGGAGGCCATGCTGGCCCATCCTATCCTCATCAACCGTCCAGTCGTGGTGACGCCGCTCGGTACAAAGCTCTGCCGTCCGTCTGAAGCAGTTCTGGACATTCTGCCGAACCCGCAGCAGGGGGCATTCACCAAAGAAGACGGCGAAAAAGTTATTGATGAGCACGGGAAGCGAATCAGCCACTGACCTTTCTGCGTGCTGCCGGCGGAAGGAAGACGTAAAAACAGAAGCCGGCTTTTTTCATATGCTGCGCTGGTTGACCCGCTCTGAGAGCTGCGCAGCACTTTCTTTCCTTTCGCTATAACGGTCGGTCAGGTAATCACTGCGCCCGCGCGTCAGCAAGGTGAACTTCATCAGCTCCTCCATCACGTCCACGATGCGATCGTAATACGGCGAAGGTTTCATACGGCCGTCTTCCTCAAACTCGGCCCAGGCTTTTGCTACGGATGACTGATTCGGAATGGTGATCATACGCATCCAGCGCCCGAGAATCCGCATCTGGTTGACGGCAAGGGTTTTACCCTGAGACGGACGGACTGCGCCGGATGTCAGCGGTATCCAGTCAATCTGCGCTTTCATGATGCCGGTCATGGCACCGTGACGCTCCGGGGAGCACCAGACCATGCCTTCTGACCAGAGAACCAGCTCACGCAGCTCTGCGACTTTCGGGTGCGTCTCCGGGGCGTCGTCAGGCAGCGGCAGGCCGGACGGGTTAAAAACTTTCACCTCGGCACCCATTGCCGTCAGCAGCCGGGCGGCCTCTTCTGTTGTGAGCCGGCTGTAAGAGCGCTCCCGCAGCGAGCCGTAGAGCATCAGGATACGGGGTGGGTGTGTCACGTCTGCGGCCTTCAGCTTCTCTCCGGTCAGCGGCGCGTCCAGAAGGGGGTCCGCCTGGAAAACGGAAAATATCCTACGCTAAGTTTATTTTTTGCACAATTGAACGAATGCGGCGTCCGCTTCGTGCGTTTGTATACGCTGAATCGCACATTTCCAGAGCTTTTACGGAGGAAATGGTTCAATTGGATCTGTGCCACTTGTGGCAGGACCACAGCTTGATAGGTAATAATAAAAAAGGAATACAGGCATTGACCTGTATTCCTGATTTCAGTTGCAAAACCAAACCTACTTTTAACTTGCGATAACTTTATGCCTCTTCAGCCAGATCAACTTATAAGCTGCTGGTATGATGAACAGAGACAGTAAAGGTGCGGTGATCATGCCGCCAATCATCGGCGCAGCAATACGGCTCATCACTTCTGAACCAGCTCCAGTTCCCCATAATATCGGCAACAACCCGGCGATAATGACCGCCACGGTCATGGCTTTTGGTCGCACACGGAGTACCGCGCCATGGTATAATGCGTCATCCAGTCCTTCAGTAGTGAACGTTTCCCGGCTTAACAACACGGGTTTTTCTTCAATGGCATGACGCAGGTACATCAGCATCACCACCCCAAATTCTGCCGCAACGCCAGCCAGGGCAATAAACCCGGTTCCGGTCGCCACCGACATATGGAATCCCTGCCAGTAAAGGAACCATATCCCCCCCACCAGAGCAAAGGGCAGGCTCATCAGGATCAATACAGCTTCATCAACACGACGGAACGCCAGATACAACAGAACGAAAATGATCATGATGGTCATCGGTACCATCAGTTTCAGCTTCTTGTTGGCATGCTCCAGCAGTTCAAACTGTCCGGAGAAAGCCACACTGGTGCCCGGTTTTAAGGTCACTTTTTCACTGATGGCCATTTTAAGATCGTTAACCACCGAAACCATGTCTCGACCGCGGGCATCGATGTAGATCCAGTTCGTTGGCCGGGCATTTTCTGTTTTCAGCATGCTCGGACCGGAAACGACTTTAACCTCAGCAACGTCGCTCAGCGTGACCTGCTGCTTCATTGGGGTGAGGATGGGCAGTTGACGCAGCGTCTCAGGCCCATCACGATAGCCCTGCGGATAGCGAATATTAATAGGGTACCGGGCAACACCTTCCACCACTTCCCCCACCTGAGCGCCGCCAATCGCTGAGGTTACAAACAACTGGACATCATCAATGCTCATGCCGTATCGGGCCGCTTTTTCACGGTTAATGTCGACCGTAATGTAACGCCCGCCTTCCAGACGTTCCGCCAGAGCAGAGGTGACACCAGGAACGGTTCTGGCCACTTCCTCAATCTGTTGTGCAGTCTGGTCAAGGTCAGCCAGAACCGTACCGGAGACTTTGATCCCTATCGGGCTCTTAATCCCGGTTGACAGCATATCGATACGGTTACGGATAGGAGGTACCCAGAGGTTAGCCAGGCCAGGTAAACGAACGGTTTTGTCGAGCTCGTCGATAATTTTGTCGATGGTCATTCCCGGGCGCCACTGGTCTTCCGGCTTCAGCTGGATTGTGGTTTCCAGCATTTCCATCGGGGCTGAGTCTGTGGCGGTGTCCGCTTTCCCTGATTTCCCAAACACCGAGGCCACTTCAGGTACGGTTTTGATGAGCTTATCGGTCGTCTGCAACAGCGTCCTGGCCTGCGCGGGAGAAATACCCGGCAGTGTGGACGGCATATACAGTAAGTCGCCCTCATTTATCTGCGGAAGAAACTCCCCACCCACCTTACTGAGTGGCCATGCGATGGTCAGGATCGATAATAATGCCACGACCAGCGTCAGCTTTGGCCAGTGGAGAACACGCAGCAGCAGGGGGTGATACATCCTGATCAGGAACCGGTTCAGCGGGTTACTGGTTTCGGCCGGAATTTTTCCGCGGATCCAGAATCCCATCAGAATTGGTATCACCACAATCGCCAGAACTGCGGCCCCGGCCATCGAATAGGTTTTGGTGAAGGCCAGCGGACCAAACAGGCGGCCTTCCTGCCCCTCAAGAGTAAAGATCGGGATAAACGACAGGGTAATGATCAGCAGACTAATGAACAGTGCCGGTCCAACCTCTACCGAAGCATCAGTGATAACTTTCCAGCGTGTTGCATTATCAATTTTTTCTCCCGGGTGCTGGTGATCCCATTCCTCCAGCCGTTTATGGGCATTTTCTATCATCACCACCGCAGCATCCACCATGGCGCCGACCGCAATCGCAATCCCGCCCAGCGACATGATATTGGCATTCATCCCCTGGAAGTGCATCACGATGAAGGCAATACACAATCCCAGTGGGAGAGATATGATGGCAACCAGTGCAGAGCGCAGATGCCAGAGGAACAGCGCACAGACCACGGCAACCACAATAAATTCTTCCAGCAATTTATGGCTGAGGTTATCAATCGACCGGTCGATGAGCTGGCTGCGGTCGTAGGTGGTGACCACTTCAACTCCCTGCGGAAGGCTCTTTTTCAGTATCTCCAGCTTATCCTTCACCGCGGAAATCACATCCCGGGCATTTTTCCCGGAGCGTAAAATAATCACTCCGCCGGCAACTTCACCTTCACCGTTCAGCTCTGCAATGCCACGCCGCATTTCAGGTCCAGTCTGTACCCGGGCGACATCTTTTAAATACACAGGAATACCATTTGCCCCCGCACTGAGGACAATGTTGTTGAAATCATTCAGGGACTGAAGATAGCCGGTGGCCCGCACCATGTATTCGGTTTCGGCCAGTTCCACTGAAGAACCGCCCGCTTCCTGATTCGAAGCGTTCAGCGCGTTTTTGACCTGCGACAGGGTTATTCCGTATTGCGACAGTTTTATCGGATCAACCTGGACCTGATATTCCCGGGCCATCCCGCCAATGGACGCGACTTCCGAGACGTTTGGAATAGTTTTTAACTCATATTTCAGGAACCAGTCCTGAAGTGAACGCAGTTCGGCCAAATTGTGCTTGCCGCTTTTATCGACAAGGGCATATTCGTAAATCCAGCCGACACCGGTGGCATCGGGACCAATTTCCGACGTCACGCCTTTGGGCAATTTTCCCTGAGCCTGGTTCAGATATTCCATCACGCGTGAACGTGCCCAGTACTGGTCGGTACCATCCTCAAAAATCACATACACATAGGAGTCACCAAACTGGGAAAAGCCACGTACCGTCTTCGCGCCCGGTACGGACAGCATGGTTGTGGTCAGTGGGTAGGTGACCTGGTTTTCGACAATCTGCGGCGCCTGACCCGGATAACTGGTTTTGATAATGACCTGAACATCAGAGAGGTCGGGTAAGGCATCGACAGGGGTATTCACAATGGTCCATGTTCCCCAGATACTCAGGAACAATACTGCCATCATCACCAGAAAGCGGTTGGCAACCGAACGCCGGATAA
Organism: Nissabacter archeti; assembly: GCF_018257325.1. Classification (NCBI taxonomy): domain Bacteria; kingdom Pseudomonadati; phylum Pseudomonadota; class Gammaproteobacteria; order Enterobacterales; family Yersiniaceae; genus Nissabacter; species Nissabacter archeti. The sequence continues at coordinate 157,696 of NZ_JAERKB010000013.1, read as the reverse complement.
TCCATGCAATCATTGTGTTATCCTCAGTGACTCGTATGTGAATTATCGGATGGCATCGCCATACCCGGAGTCATTGGCGCCAGCTTATCCGCCTGGTGCATTCTCTCCAGTGCGCCAGAAATGTTGGCTTCAGAGTCAATCAGGAATAGCCCGTTCACTACCACGGACTCACCTTCAGATAGCCCGCTGGCGATCCCGGTCTGGTTCTGAGATTCATGCAGTATTTTGATTGATTTGGGAACAAACCGGCCTACGCCATCAACGGTAATGACATGCTGCTCCTTGCCTGTGTCAATCACCGCCTGCGAGGGGATCAGCAGCATTTCACTGCTTTGTGTGTTCAGTTTCAGATAGGCATTCATCCCCGGCTTTAACAGCTCATCCGGGTTGCTCACCTGCAGACGAACCTGAAGGGTGCGAGTTGTCGGGTCCACACTCGGTAAAATATTCCACTTTTCAACATTGAATGTCTTGTCCGGATACGCCGGAACTGAAACGGCAAACTGCGAGGTTTCCTTGAGAAGGTAGGCAATGGATTCCGGAACCGAAGCGCTGATCCAAACCGGATCCATCCCCTGGATTTGGGCCACAACTTTGTCTTTTGAAATATTCATTCCGGTCCGCAGATCGAAGGCGGTAATGACCCCGTTAATCGGTGCTTTAATAGTGAAGCGTGTCTGGATAGTACGGGTGCTGCGCAGCCGCTGAATGTCTTCTTCCTGCATACCTGCCAGGCGCAGACGTTCAAGTATCCCCTTGATCTGGACCTGTGTTCCACCGGTATCCGATAACAACAGGTATTCGCTCTGAGCTTCAACCCAGTCAGGAATGGTTATGTCAATCAGAGGCGTTCCTTTGCGGACCTTATCCCCGATCGTAAGTGGGTAGACTTTTTCGATAAAACCGTCCGCACGCGCCTGCACGATAACGAACTGGTAGTCGTTATAACTGACGTTGGCTGGTATCGTCTGGGTGTACTGTAAATGCCCCTTGTTTACCTTCACGGCTTTCATGCCCAGGTTTTGCACTAAAGACGGATCAATCCGGACTCCGTTGCCGTTCTGTGCATCACCATCATCGGCGTATTTGGGCACCAGATCCATATCCATAAACGGCGATTTGCCGGGTTTATCGAATTTGGTATCAGGCTTCATGGGATCGTACCAGAACAGGACTTTACGCTCCGCTGGCTGCGATGTCGGATGCCCGCCAGAATTGAAATAAGGATACACGGCAACGGCAACTATCCCTCCAATGAGAAGACTGCTAATCATTACCGCAGCGTATTTTAATTTTAAGGAAGCCATGACTGCTCCTGGTAAAGGAAATATAAACTTTACGGGTCATACAACATATAAAAGAGACCCATCACAATGTTTCACTGTGATGGGTATAAACCGGTGGCTAAATTATGACTGCGTGACCTGGATGTCCTGAAACAGTGAAATATTTCCCTGCTGTATAAAGGAAAAATTGACCTTATTACCAGGTTTCAGTGCAGTGATATTGTCATCCTGGGTTGTAAAGGTAAAGCGCATGGTCATTGCTGGCCAGCCAAGGGCCGGAATGGCTTCATGAGCAATGGTGATTTTTTTGTTCTGAAAATCAATATCCTTCACAATGCCGGTGGCGCTGATGACCTGTTGTTCCGCTTTCATTTCACCGTGCGACATCTGCATATCGTGGTGCGACTCCCCGGCCTGAGCGGCCTGAGCTATCACCAGTGACATTAAACCTAAAAAGACTGCTTTCATTGACTGATGCATATTAAATACTCCTGATTAATTAAAAGAGAAAATTTACTCAACCCAGCCGCCGCCAAGTGCGGTAAAGAGTTTTATTTCATTGACCTGCTGTGAATATTTGAGATCGAGAAGGGTTTGTTGCGTGGCAAATAAGGAGCGTTCCGCATCCAGTACTTCAATATAACTGACCGCACCGTTTGAATATAATCCACGCGCCCGCAGCAATGTTATTTTAAGAGAGTCAAGATAGCGTTGTTGCGCCGAAATTTGCTTGCTGATGCTGTCCCGCAATGACAACGCGTCGGCCACGTCTTTGAATGCGGTCTGAATTTTTTGTTCGTAATTCACTACTGCTTGCTGTTGACGCACCTTCGCCAGCGTCAGGTTTGCCTCATTGCGGCCCGCGTTGAAAATCGGGAGTTCGATTTTCGGCACGAAATTCCACATGCCACTCCCTGGCGTAAACAGGTTTGAGAGGTCAGAGCTGCTGGCCGACAGACCGCTGGTCAGGCTGATTGACGGGAAAAATGCCGCCCTGGCCGCGCCGATGTTGGCATCGGCCGCTTTCAACTGGTGCTCCGCTTCCATGATGTCCGGCCTCTGGAGCAGAACCGCTGAGGAAAGATTTGGCGGTAATTTAACGGGATTAAGATCTGCCGCCTCATCAGTCCGGGCTGCTGGCAGGCTGTTGTAGATACCCAGTAACAGCTGAAGCGCGTTGTTCGCCTGAGCCAGCTGCCCTTCACGACTGGCAATTTCGGCGCGAGTGCTTTCAATGACCCCACGCGCCTGTTCGAGAGCAAGTACCGTTGTGCTGCCGGTGACGAGCTGTTGCTCAACAAAGGCATAGGATTGCTGATAGTTTTGCAGCGTCTCACGGGCGATTTTCAGTTGCGCCAGGGCAAGCTGCTGGTTGTAGTAACTTTGCGAGACGTTAGAAATCAGCAGAATGTGCACATTTCGTTGCGCCTCCTGACTGGCAAAGTAATTCTGCCTGTCGGCTTCGCTCATGTTTTTCAGCTTACCAAAGAAATCTAGGTCAAAACTCAGATCCAGCCCTGCGGAGTAGTTTTTCGTCGTTGCACTACTGCCTTTTAACCCGCCCTGGTAGTTCGCATCTGAAGACGCGTTCAGTTGCGGGTATCGGTCTGCGTCAGTCACATTATACTGCGCCCGCGCTTCCTCCACTTTCAGGATAGCCATTTTAAGGTCAGGGTTATTTTTCAGCGCCTCAGCAATGAAACGCCGGGCTTGGGGATCGACGAAAAAGGTTTTCCAGCCGGTATCCTGATAGCCTGCACTGGCGGGGACGAGGCTGTTGCGGGAAAGAGAAAATTGCTGAGGTACAGGGAGTGCCGGACGCTCGTATTCGGGGGCCAGTGAAACACACCCGCTCAGAATAAGCACCGTACTGACCGCCAGTTGTTTTAATTTGAACATATCGCTTCCCGTCCAGGCTCGCCCGGAAAATCCTGCGGGTAAATAATGATGGGGGATAGATTAGCCGGGGGACTCTGTTGGCTTGGTGACAGGATAATGACAAAGCTGTCATTCTCCATTTCAGTCGTTGATCTCGCCAATCCGCTCACTAGAATGACTGGAAAATGGCCGATATCCGGAGAGAAGATGAAGATACTGATTGTTGAAGATGAGGCGAAAACCGGCGAATATCTGAGCAAGGGGCTGACGGAAGCCGGTTTTATCGTGGATTTAGCGGATAGCGGCCTCACCGGATACCACTATGCTATGACGGCAGAATACGATCTTATCATTCTGGATATTATGCTCCCTGACGTAAATGGCTGGGATATTGTCCGTATGCTGCGGGCGGCTGGTAAAGGGATACCGATCCTGTTGCTGACCGCACTCGGAGCCATTGAGCACCGGGTAAAGGGGCTCGAACTGGGGGCAGACGATTATCTGGTAAAACCTTTCGCTTTTGCAGAACTGCTGGCCCGGGTGAGGACGCTGTTGCGTCGTGGGGTGGCGGTCATAGCTGAAAGTCAGTTTCAGGTGGCGGATCTGAACATCGACCTGGTCTCACGCAAAGTCAGTCGCGCAGGCCGGAGAATTACGCTGACGAGTAAGGAATTTACCCTACTTGAGTTTTTTGTTCGTCATCAAGGTGAAGTGCTGCCCCGTTCGCTCATTGCCTCTCAGGTCTGGGATATGAACTTTGACAGTGATACCAACGCCATTGATGTCGCAGTAAAACGTCTGCGTGCCAAAATTGATAATGATTTCGAGCCAAAACTCATTCAGACGGTTCGTGGCGTCGGTTACGTACTTGAGGTGCCGAATGAGGATTAATGGTAAACGTCGGCCTTTCTCACTCGAAATCCGGCTGACTTTTCTTATCAGCCTGGCCACCATTTTTACCTTCGCAACCTTTGCGGCCATTATGCTCATTTCTGTCCAGAATCATTTTGCGGAACAGGACATCAAAAGCCTGAAGCAAATTAACACCACGCTTACCGCTATTCTGGAAAATCCGGAGGAGTCGGAACAGCAAAAAATCGATAAAATGAGTATTATCCTCCCCAGCTACCGTCATATATCCGTCCTGTTGCTTAATTCTGAAAATAAAATCATCTATCGTTCACCTGACGGACTGGAACTAATATCGGTAATAAACACCGCCGGGTTTACTGATGCTAAATCATCAGGTGAAATCTTCGAGTGGTCAAATGACCAGATGCCTTATAATTTAAACATGCATGATGATAAAGGTGTGAATCAGACCTCCTGGCGGATCTTGGCCTCCCCGGTTAATTCACCGGATGGCGAAAAAGTTAAAAGCGATACACTGATAATCGCCCTTTCAATAAATTTCCACTTACACTATCTCGATGCGCTCAAATATAATCTGTTACTCATTGCTTCGCTGATGAGTCTGCTGATTATTCTGACGGTTTATTTTGCTGTACATAAAGGACATCAGCCGTTACGTAACGTCAGCCTGAAAATTAAGAACATCACCTCAGATAATCTGGATGTCCGTCTTGATCCCGCCCGCGTACCGATTGAGCTCGAGCAACTGGTGATTTCCTTTAATAGCATGATTTCACGTATCGAAGATGTGTTCACCCGGCAGGCGAATTTTTCCGCTGATATTGCCCATGAGATAAGGACACCTATCACTAACCTGATGACCCAGACGGAGATAGCCTTAAGTCAACAGCGCACGGGAAAAGAGCTGGAGGACGTTCTCTATTCCAGTCTTGAAGAGTACAACCGGATGACCAAAATGGTCAGTGACATGCTGTTCCTGGCTCAGGCGGATAATAATCAACTGGTTCCGGAGCAAATGCCGCTGGATCTTCGGGCTGAAACTATCAAGGTATTTGATTTTTTTGAGGCCTGGGCAGAAGAGCGCGAAGTGGGTCTGGCGCTGGACGGTGATTCCGGCAGGATTGAGGGAGACCGGCTGATGCTCCGTCGGGTTATCAACAATCTGTTGTCCAACGCCATCCGCTATACCCCGGCAGGGCGTTCAGTGACCGTACATATCCATGAAAATGCTGAATGGGTCGAGCTTACCGTGGAGAATCCGGGCGCGCCAGTCCCGCAGGAACACCTACCACGACTTTTCGACCGGTTTTATCGTGTGGATCCTTCACGTCAGAGAAAGAGTGAAGGAAGTGGTATCGGGCTTGCCATCGTCAAATCCATTGTGGTTGCACATAAGGGAAAAATAAGCGTCGCCTCTGATCCGCATTCGACCCGCTTTACCCTCACACTCCCCCGATTTCACGGTTAGCAGGCAGGCACCTTTAATCAGGTGCTGCCTTTATTTTTAATTTTTTCTAAATGACCAACTTGTCATTACCCGGTCACGAACCCAACAGAATGATATTTATATAATCAGTAACATCAGGGCGTGGGCCGTTATCAGGAAAACGCCACACTATTTAATTATTGTTTTAATCAGGAGTATCACATGAAAAATATTATTATCGCGACCGCTATTTCCCTCGGTATTGCTTCTTCTGCCTGGGCTACACAAACCGCGATGCCAGAAATGGAGATGAGTCAGCATCAGCAGGCTGTTATTGCTCATGACTCAATGAAAAACAGCAACTCAGATGCACATCAAAAAATGGCTGACATGCATAAGCAAATGATGGGTGGACAAACGCAGGACACTAATAAACCACAGTCATTTTTACATATGAATGAACATGAACAAGCGATGATTGTTCATAAAAACATGAATAATGGTAATTCATACGCCCATGAGAAAATGATTGAAAATCACAAAAAGATGATGGGTACTCAGATATCATCAGAAACAGTGAATACCGCCAAATCATTTTCTTCCATGAACGAGCATGAGCAGGCTGCTGTTGCTCACGGGTTTACTAAACATGGTCAATTAGCAGTCCATCAACAGGAGGCTGAGCAACACTTAGCGATGCAAAATAATTAAAAAAAACAATAGGATGATCAGTCCAGTAAACAGAATGACCATCCATTTAAATAAAAATCTAAACCGAAATTTATCAAGATCTATTATTTGTTTCTGCCGCCGTTTTCACCCTGAGAATAGTTTGCCGGGTGGTGTTAAATTCACGAGCAACGGCGCTGACACTAATTCCCATATTGAGACGCTCCATCGCAGCCCGTTTTTGATCTTCACTCAGCACTGACGGGCGACCAAAACGCTTGCCTGCTGCTTTTGCCCGCGCAATACCAGATTGTGTGCGCTCAAGCAGCAAATCCCGTTCAAATTCCGCTACCGCTGAAATCACCTGCATCGTCATTCTCCCGGCTGCGCTGGTCAGATCAACACCTCCGAGCGCCAGACAGTGAACACGAATATCTGATGCGGCCAGTTGCTCAACGGTTTTTCTGATATCCATGGCATTACGACCAAGTCGGTCAAGCTTGGTGACAATCAGCACATCACCATTTTCCATCCGATCAAGCAGGCGAATAAATCCGGGACGTTCGCTGGCAGCAACCGAACCACTGATATGTTCCTCAATCAGTCGCTGGGGTCTGATGGCAAAACCTGCCGCTTCAATTTCACGACGTTGGTTTTCTGTGGTCTGCTCCAGAGTGGATACCCGGCAGTAAGCAAAAACTCGTGACATAGGAAACTTTCCGTACGGAATAGGTATACGAATCATAAAGTATGTCCGTTATTGATTTCACTAACTTTCGGACAGTGGCTAGATTCAGTGTACGAAACCGAACCTTTTTTAATACCCTGGTTTAATTATAGAAAACTAAGTTTGTTAATAATAACTTTGGATTACTATGTGCCTGTTGCGCGTTTAAACGTGTTGAGTCTTCATGCCGGAAGACGCCGGATCTAACAGTGCATGGATGTTGAGTTTTTGGTAAAAAATTTTTTGCAGCCTTAGATCATGCAGATGATAGTTTCTGCATAATCCTCATACTCCACAGTCGGCGTATAACCTTTAATGAGGATTAACCCCATGAATGACCTTAATATTTTTGTTGGTTTTTTGACTGAGTTCTTACACGCATCTTTCCATGCTCAATTTATGACTATCTTGTTCACCCTAGCTATTGGTATGGCCATTTGGGTGATCAAGTCATAATTATTATACGAGTTCGGATAGTAAGAAAACCGTTCTCCTAAAGAACTGTTTCTTTACAGTCTGGTTACTTCGTAAAGGCTCTAATTGAGCCTTTTTTATGTCTTTCAAATGACTTAAGTTCACTTCTTTCTAGTATTTACATTTTTTATTGCTGCAATCTTGCAGGTATTTTCCGCAATGTTCGGATTAATGTTGATATTTAAATCTTGGCCAGCGGTAAGTCTGACCAACGCGTTGTATAAGCCGGCGACAGCATCTCCCTCTTCATTTGCCATACTGGCTCAAGACCCTGGCCGGCAAACCAGACGCGGCCCAGGCCATTGTGGTTTATCTGGTCGATCACCTGCATCAGTGCATCACTATTAGGCCGTGGCGCGTGCTCATCAAACAGGTTCAGCTGGGCGATGCCGTCTGGAGAGAAATCGTTGAGCATCACGCCGGCTTTGGCATAACGAAATCCCGGCCGCCAAAGGCGCATCAGAATGCGCTGAGCGGCCGCCACGATGTCACGCGTGTCCTGGGTTGCCGTCAGCAGCTTTTCGGTGCCGGCATTGCCGTACTGCGGGTCGTCTGCATACGGCGAGGTACGGATAAAGACCGTGATGTGCCAGCAATACTGCTTCTCATGGCGCAGCTTCTCAGCGGCCCGTTCGGCATAACGGCACACGGCCTGACTCATGGCCTGTTCATCCTGTATGCGCTGCCCGAACGAGCGTGAACAGATAATTTGCTGTTTGGCCGGGGCATGTTCTTCCAGGGAAATGCAGCTTTCGCCACGCAGCTCCCGCACGGTACGCTCAAGCACCACGCCAAAATGCTTACGCGCAAAACGCACATCCAGGTTGCCAGCTGTAACGCCGTCTGTATACCCATTGTGTTAAGCGTCTTCGACAACCGGCGGCCAATCCCCCAGACATCCTCTGTGGCCATCAGCGAAAGCAATTTACGAATTCGCAGCGGGTCAGTCAGCGCCACCACGCCTTTGGTGGCCGGCCAGGTCTTCGCAGCAAAATTGCAGGCTTTTGCCAGGGTCTTGGTAGGCGCACATCCTACGCCTACAGTGAGGCCCGTGTGCCGGTAAACCTGGTCACGCACCAGATGCCCGAATGCTTCATAGGGTATGGTGGCATTGATGCCGGTTATCTGCATCCAGGCCTCGTCAATTGAATACACTTCAACTTTAGGGGCCAGTGCCTCTAGAACTGTCATGACCCTCTGCGAGAGATCGGCATTTATGTGGAATAGAAAATCTACAGAAATTATTGACGCTTTTAATGGCAGCTATGAGCGAAAAGCGGACATTGCCCGCCATCTACCGGTGGGCAACAAATTAACTGGCTATTTACGCAACAGGCGCAGACCGTTTGCCACGACAAGCAGGCTTGCGCCCACGTCAGCAAACACGGCCATCCACATAGTGCCCATGCCTGCGATTGTCAGGGCCAGGAACACCGCCTTGATTCCGATCGCCATAATAATATTCTGAACCAGAATACGGTAAGTCTGCCGGGATAGCCGGACAAAAGCAGGGATTTTCCGCAGGTCATCATCCATCAGCGCCACGTCAGCCGTTTCAATGGCGGTATCGGTGCCCATCGCTCCCATAGCAAAGCCGATATCAGCACGGGCCAGCGCCGGGGCATCATTGATGCCATCGCCGACCATGCCCGTGGTGCCCTGCGCAGCAAACGTCTCAATGGCGCGGAGTTTGTCTTCCGGCAACTGCTCACCCCGGGCCTCATCGATGCCGACCTGGCTGGCGATCGCACCGGCGGTATGCGCATTGTCTCCGGTGAGCATGACAGTGCTGACGCCGAGGCTGTGCAGCGCTTTTATTGCTGCCCGGCTGCTCTCTTTGACCGTATCAGCCACGGCAAACAGCCCGAGCACCTGCTTCTCATCACTGAGCATGACAACGGTTTTTCCCTGCGCTTCCAGCCCGGTAAGCGTCGCTTTTACAGCAGGCGGGCAGACTAACGTTTCTTCCGTCAGCCTCAGATTTCCAAGGCGGTAGGTTTTTCCGTTAATCCCCCCTCTCACGCCGCGCCCGGGCAGGGCTTCAAAATTGTCCACGGTATACCGTTGCGTACCTTTTGCCCCCGCCGTCACGGCCTGTGAAACCGGGTGATCGGAATAACCCGCCAGGCTGGCAGCCAGCCCGCGGCCTTCTTCTTCCGTGACTCCGGCATAAATCACCCCATCTGTCTGCACCGGCTTACCATGAGTAAGTGTACCGGTCTTATCAAGTGCCAGCCATGTGAGCCGTCGGCCTTCCTCCAGGTAAACACCGCCTTTAATCAGGATCCCCCTGCGGGCTGCAGACGTCAGGCCGCTGACAATGGTCACCGGGGTGGAAATCACGAGCGCGCAGGGACAGGCGATAACCAGCATGACCAGCGCCTTATAAATCCACTCCTGCCAGCTCGCCCCGGCAATCAGAGGCGGAAGAACCGCAACTGCAACCGCAATGGCAAACACGACAGGCGTATAGATACGTGAAAAGCGGTCTACAACGCGTTGCGTGGGGGCTTTCGCTCCCTGAGCTTCCTCTACGGCATGAATGATTCGCGCCAGCGTGGTGTTCCCGACAACAGCCGTCACCCGATAGTCAAAACCGCCCGGGCCGTTAACCGTGCCGGCAAATACCGGGTCGCCTTCACCTTTTTCTACCGGCAGACTTTCCCCGGTAATGGGTGCCTGGTTAATGGAGCTGCGGCCCCGGATAACGGTGCCGTCAAGCGCAATACGCTCGCCGGGCCGGACCCTGACCACGCTGCCCAGAGAAACAGATTTTGCCTCGGTGTCTTTCCAGGAGCCGTCCGGCTGCTGAACCGTAGCCGTTTCCGGCATCAGTTTCATCAGGGAGCCTATCGCATTACGGGCGCGGTCAAGAGACCTGGCCTCAATCAGCTCTGCAATCGTGAACAGCACCATCACCATGGCGGCTTCCGGCCACTGCCCGAGCGCCAAAGCACCGGTCACGGCAATACTCATCAAGGCATTGATGTTTAAGTTACCGTTACGCAGCGCTATCCAGCCTTTTTTATAGGTTGTCAGGCCACAGGCGGCTACGGCAATCAGAGCCAGCGCGGCCTCCGCCCACTCCGGCATACCGCCCCAGTGCATGGCCTCAGCGGCTGCCGCCGCTACGCCAGCCAGCGCCAGCGGCCACCAGGTTTTTTTCTTTTCTTCCGTTATCGCATGCCGGCCACTGCTGTCAGGCAGTTCGGGTTCAAAGCCCAGCGAGCGAATGGCAGCCAGAACCGGCTCCAGGGCATCTGGGGTATGGACTACTGTCAGCACGCGCTGCATCAGGTTAAAATCCAGCTCTTTGACTTCGGGCATGTCGTCCAGCTTTTTGCGTATCATGCCCTCTTCAACGGGACAGTCCATCTGCATAATGCGGATGTGGGTACGTACCCCTTCAGCAGTAATCTGCTGCGTCTGAAGCTCATCCCCGGCGGCATCTTTAGCCGACAGGTTTACCGCTTTTGTCGCGCAGCAGCCTATACCACTGCAACAGTCAGTGGCGGCTTTGCTTTCTGGTCTGCTCCCCTTCTCCGGAATTTCTGAGCGCAGGGCGACTATGCCTTTTACAGGCGAGCTTTTACCGGATGCGGTCGTCCCACATTTACTGTTACTGCAGCAGTCACTCATGTTTTTGTCCTGTTCATCATTTATACTGGCATTAAAGACCCTGAAGTAACTACAGGGTCAAGCATGAATGAGGTGAAACATGAAAATTGGCGAACTGGCACGGCAGGCAGGATGTCTTGTTGAAACGGTGCGTTATTACGAACGTGAAGGATTATTGCAGCCCGTGATACGGGACCAGGCAAATAATTACCGGCACTATGACAGCGCGCATCTGGAGCGATTAATGTTTATCAGGCGCTGCCGGACGCTCGATATGACGCATGATGAAATCCGGGTCCTGCTTCGGGCGCGCAGTCAACCTGATGCTGACTGCGGAACAGTGAATGCCCTGATAGACGAGCACCTGCGCCATGTACAGACCCGCATTTGCGAGCTGAATATGCTGGAGAAGCAACTGAACGAACTTCGGAGTCACTGCAACGCAAACCGGGCGACCCGCGACTGCGGGATCCTGCGTGAGCTAGAGCAGACAGAAGAGCCAGAAGATGTGTCGCCAGTGATCACCCCAAGCCACCTTGCAGGCAGCCATTCCCACTAAAAAAAGTATGGAAAAAAGAATGTGTTATTAACATGGTCGGGAGTGAAGCTATCCTTTAGCTCTACGGAAAAATGACGAGGCAACACTTACAACGGAGCCGACAACATGGCGATAATTACCCAACATTACGGCAGGGTAGTCTGAGCATTTAATAGCCATATTGAAGGAATTTCTCTATCTGCTGCTTTCCAATACGAGCTTATGGCAGGCCACCGGCCTTCTTGGCAGTTCTGTAAAGAACAAAGTAAACAGAGATAGCGGCCGACAGGGTGCACAGCAGAAGCGGTACGTCATTATCCTGAACTTTCATCTGCCCCGGTTCGTACAGAATGCGACATTTTGAGGTTTTCTAGCTTTCGTTTTTTTAGGCGTGATGCAGCACAGTTATATCAGGTTATAGCGCACGTATAGCAGGTGTTGATAAAAACCTGGTATTTTTCAGACCTATTTCCGCCTCACTTACTTGAAATTACTTAAGAAGAATAAAAAGCCTGGAATAATAAAGCATATTTCCAAAAAACTATCCCCTGAAAAAAATAGAATCAGCGAAGCGAAATAAACGTCGCTATAAAGCTAAAAAAAGCCCGCTCTGTTAAAGCGGGCTGCGTGGCAGAAATAATACAATATATCAGCCAAAAATTTACAGTTATGAGGGTAATGCACCCCGGAGAGACTCCCCTGACAGACAGCAATCTCCGGGAATTGCTGTCTATGTTACGCACTGTAAATCCAGTATGCAGGCCGGTTACTGCGCGCTCTGCATCATCTTGCGGTGCATATCGATAATGCTCTGGTGCGCAGCAGCGTTGCCATTGTCCATATTCTGGTGCACCAGAATCGCCCGCTCGTGCTCATTCATGGAAGCAATAGTAGTATTAGTGCCTGCCTTTTCTGACGGAGCAGACGCATTCTGCTGAGCCCATGCGGAGGAAACGGAAAGCACTGCCAGCAGAGAAATAAATACGGTTTTTTTCATTACATAAATCCTTACGTTGGAAAAGGCCATCGTTGTTTACTGACGAACCGGAGCAGCCCGCATTCGATGGTTTCATCCTAAACGAAAAAATCTGCTGTGGAGAATAATGACGAAAATGTAATTAAAAAAAGGCCAGCTTGAACATTACAGAAATGTAATCTTGACATGAATTTAAATGTGTTAACATTTCTGTCATTAAAAGCAGATTTTCCGGCCGGATAGCGTCTGATGTATTTCCGGCAGGTTATTTCAGGAATTTCCATATTCTGCCGGAGTTTAGCCATGCAGTTTAAACGTTCACGACGTGATTTTATCAAAGGGCTTACGGCCACAGGTATTGTGGGTGGGATTGGGCTTCGAACCTTTGATGCTTTATCAGCAATAAGTCTGGTCCAGCCCCATACCCTTACCGGCACTGAGTTTAACCTCTTTATTGCTGAGACGCCGCTTAACATTACCGGTAAAATCCGCTATGCAAAAACCATCAATGCGGGTCTGCCCGGCCCGCTGCTGCGCTGGAAAGAGGGTGACACTGTCACCCTGAGGGTAAAAAACCATCTGGCAGAAACCACCTCCATTCACTGGCACGGCATGATCCTGCCCGCCAATATGGACGGCGTACCCGGCCTCAGCTTTCATGGCATTGAACCGGGCGGCACTTACGTTTACTCCTTTCGCGTGAAGCAGAACGGCACCTACTGGTATCACAGCCATTCCGGTTTCCAGGAACAGGATGGTGTCTATGGCCCCCTCATTATTGACGCCGCTGAGCCTGAGCCGTTCACCTATGACCGGGAGCATGTTGTGATGCTGACGGACTGGTCGGATGAAAAGGCCTCAGACGTTTTCGCGAAGCTGAAAAAACAGTCGGATTACTACAATTTTGCCAAACCCACCGTCAGCGACTTTCTTCGCGACGCCCGGGAAAAAGGCCTCGGTAATACGCTGGCTGATCGCAAAATGTGGGCAGAAATGAAGATGAACCCCACGGATTTGGCTGATGTCAGCGGGGCGACCTACACCTATCTGATGAATGGGCAGGGGCCGGGTAAAAACTGGACAGGGCTTTTCCGTACAGGTGAAAAAGTGCGTTTACGCTTTATCAACGGGTCAGCCATGACCTATTTTGACGTACGCATTCCGGGCCTGAAAATGACGGTGGTGGCTGCTGACGGTCAGTATGTGAGTCCTGTACCAGTGGATGAATTTCGTATCGCGACAGCCGAAACCTACGATGTCATTGTTGAACCCAGTCATGATGCCTACACCATCTTTGCTCAATCAATGGACAGAAGCGGCTATGCCCGGGGCACACTTGCCATCCGGGAAGGTCTGTCTGCGCCTGTCCCATCCCTTGACCCACGCCCCTGGCTGACCATGGATGATATGGGAATGGGCGGTATGGACCATGGCAGCATGGGCGGCATGGATCACAGCCAGATGCAGGGTATGGACGGCGGTGACATGCAGAGTATGGAGGGCGCGACTGTACAGGATACTTCCTCAGGGAATATGGCCGGCATGGACCATGGGAGCATGGCAGGGATGGATCACGGCAGCATGGCGGGCATGAGTGACATGCAGACGCATCCGGCTTCGGAAACGGGTAATCCCCTGGTCGATATGCAGGCCATGATGCCCACACCAAAGCTCAGCGATCCGGGGATCGGCCTGCGTAACAACGGCAGAAAAGTGCTCAGCTATGCAGACCTGAAAAGTACCTTTGAAGACCCGGACGGGCGCGAGCCCTCGCGTACCATTGAACTGCATCTTACGGGGCATATGGAGAAGTTCGCCTGGTCATTCAACGGGGTCAAATTTTCAGACGCAGAGCCGCTTACGCTCCGGTATGGCGAGCGAGTCCGTATTGTGCTGGTTAATGACACCATGATGACGCACCCCATTCATCTGCACGGGATGTGGAGCGATCTGGAGGATGAAGAGGGTAACTTCCAGGTGCGTAAGCACACCATTGATATGCCGCCGGGAACACGCCGCAGCTATCGCGTGACCGCCGACGCGCTGGGGCGGTGGGCTTACCATTGCCACCTGCTTTTCCATATGGAAACCGGCATGTTTCGTGAAGTCCGGGTTACAGAGTGAGGTGTTCCTGATGTCAGCTTCAAGACGTGGTGATATGAAAAACAGATTTTCCTGGTCTGCTGTCAGCCTTCTGGTTGTCCCGGTGCTGGTCGGCAGCACCTTGGTGTCAGCGTATGCCGTGCAGACGAATACGGCACACAGTATGCCGGGCCATGACATGAGCGACATGTCTGGTATGGACCATTCTTCCATGGGAGATATGGAGCCTATGTCCGGTATGCAAGGCATGGAGCCTATGCAACCTGCGGCCCCCACGGAAAGCAGAACGCCGATCCCGGCGTTAACGGATGCCGATCGCCGTGCTGCATTCCCGGACGTAAAGGGCCATGAGGTACATGACAGCAGCGTGAACTGGTACCTGCTTGCCGACCAGCTGGAATGGCAGAAAAGCGATAATACTGACGGACTCGGATGGGATATCAGCGGCTGGGCAGGCGGAGACATTGACCGCCTCTGGCTGCGCAGCGAGGGTGAAACCCGCGACGGTAAAACCGAGTCAGCAGAAGTGCAGGCCCTGTGGGGGCATGCTGTTACCCCCTGGTGGGATGTAGTTGTGGGTGGCCGTCAGGACTTTAAGCCCAGTAAGCCGCAGTCCTGGTTTGCCGCCGGTATCCAGGGCATGCCGCTGTACAACCTGGAAACCGAGCTGACCGCTTTTGCCGGTGAACAGGGCCGTACCGCGTTCCGGCTGGAAACGGAGTATGACGTGCTGCTGACCAACCGGCTCATCCTGCAGCCGGCCCTGGAAGCTAATTTTTATGGAAAAGATGACGAAGCGCGTGAAACCGGTAAAGGTCTCTCCAGTACCGAGCTTTCCCTGCGCCTTCGTTATGAAGTGAAGCGGGAGTTTGCCCCTTATGTAGGGGTATCCTGGAGCCAGCTCTACGGTAATACCGCTGATATCGCTGCCCGCGAAGGTGAAAAAGATAATGAGGTGAGCGTCCTTGTGGGTGCTCGTGTGTGGTTCTGAAGCCGTTAACTGAAACAGGTATTATTATGAAACGTACTTATGCGGGTTATTTTATCGCTGTTATTGCTTCTGCCGCTGCTTTTGGCGCGCAGGCACATCCGGAGCTGGCATCTTCCGTGCCTGCGGACAAAGCGCAGGTGGCTGCGCCTGATAAGGTGGAGCTGCATTTCACCGAAAATCTGGTCACAAAATTTTCCGGTGCCCGTCTTGTGATGACGGCCATGCCGGGAATGTCTTCACATGCGCCTATGCCTGTGGCAACCAAAATTTCAGCCGGCAGCGATCCGAAAACCATGATTATCACCCCGACAAAACCTTTGCCGGCCGGTGCGTATAAGGTGGAATGGCGTGCAGTGTCATCTGACACGCATCCCCGCACCGGTAATGTCAGTTTCAGCGTGAAATAATGCCATGAACGATCAGACGTTTGTTGTCATCAGGTTCCTGCTCTATCTCGACCTTATGGTTCTCTTTGGGCTGCCTCTGTTTGAGCTGTACAGCGTGAAAGGGGTGTTAAAGAAATCAGTGTCTTTATTCAGCGTCTGGTCGTTCTACTTCATGCTGATATCCGCGGGTATCCTGCTGTCGCTGGCGAACATGCTGCTGGTTGCTCAGTCTATGAGTGGTGTGAGTGAACCGGGTGAGCTGACGCTGCATATTATTCAGATGGTGGTTGGTGAGACCGCCGTCGGCCTCAGCTGGGTTATCCGGCTTGCAGCCCTTATCCTGGCGTTTATCGGGCTGGGATTGCGTCTGCGGAATGTGGTCACATCGCGTTACGTTCTTACCCTGTCCGGCGGTACCGCGCTGGCCACCCTGGCATGGGGTGGTCATGCGGCCATGAACGATGGGTTGAGCTACTATCTGCACCTGCTTAGCGATATTGTCCACCTTTCGGCGGCCGGTGCCTGGGTGGGGGCCCTTGCAGCTTTCACCATCCTTCTGTGCATTAAAAAAGCGGGAAGAGCCGCCCATGCCCAACAGATGGCTGATGCGCTGACGGGATTTGCCCGCGCCGGCACGGTAATTGTACTGAGCATTATTGTCACCGCCGTGATTAACTTCTTCTTCATTGTTGAAGATCCGCTGCGTACCTTGCCGGGCAGCGACTACGGGCTGTTGTTACTCATTAAAACCGCGCTGTTTTTTGTGATGCTGCTTCTGGCCGCTGTGAACCGCTTCCGGCTTGCGCCCAGACTGGAAAAAACGCTCGGCCAGGGCCACTATAAAACGGGTATTGCGCTGATGCGCAGAAGCATTATTACGGAGTTCACGCTTTCCATTCTGATTCTGGCCGCTGTCGCCTGGCTCGGTACGCTGTCGCCCGGCACCGGTATGGAATAACAGTTAACCTTCTGCAGGACCATCACGCTATGACCACCCTTCTGATCGTTGAGGACGAGCTGAAAACCGGGACTTACCTGAAGCTGGGGCTTGAGGAGGCCGGATATGACGTCACCCTGGTGAATGACGGTCGGCAGGGGCTGGAGCATATCCTGCAGCAGCGTTATGACCTGATTGTTCTGGACATCATGCTGCCTTCCATGGACGGCTGGGACATTCTGCAGCAGATGCGCATGGCCCGTCATGAGGAGCCTGTCCTGTTTCTGACGGCGAAAGATCATGTCAGTGAGAAAATCAAAGGTCTTGACCTGGGGGCTGATGATTATCTGCTTAAACCTTTTGATTTTGCAGAGCTTCTGGCCCGTATCCGGACCCTGCTCAGGCGTAACCGCGCCCTGTCATCCGGCACACATGAGATTGCTGACCTGGTGATGGATGTTACCCGGCGCAATGTCACCCGCTCAGGCAGAAAAATACACCTCTCATCGAAAGAGTTTGTGTTACTTGAATTATTGCTGCAGCGCCATGGCGAGGTTCTGCCGAGAAATCTGATTTCCTCCCTGGTCTGGAATATTAACTTTGAAAACGACACCAATGTTATTGATGTAGCCGTCCGGCGGCTGCGCAGTAAGGTAGACGACGATTTCAGCCCGAAACTGATTCATACCGTGCGGGGTATCGGTTACGTGCTGGAGATACGTGAAGAGTGAAGCGTAACTGGTCCCTCACCTCAAGGCTGAGCCTTGTCTTTGCCGGTGTAATGATGTCTGTCTGGTTGCTTTCAAGCGTCCTGCTGGTTGCCGCGCTGGGCAGTTATTTTCGCAGCCAGGACCTTACCCTGCTGAGCGGGAAGCTTGAGCTGGCCACCGAACTGCTGGAAAGTGAGGTACGTATCGGAAGGCTTGATACCGCCGGGCTTGCAGGCAAACTCGCCGACGCGATGGTGGGCCATAGTGGACTGTATCTCTCGATCAGAACTGCGGACAATCAGCTCCTCGCTGACTATGCCTCACCCGGTTTTCCGGTTCCGGACGCGCGTTTTACCGGAGAAGCCGTACGCCTCGATACATTACAAACAGTAGAGACTGAAGGCTGGCGCTACAATGTAATAGTCAGGAAAATCAGTGCAAAGAGAGCAGGCAGGCAACAGGATGTGCTGATTACTGCCGCTTACGATACCGCTTTTCATGATGAGTTTATCGGCCAGCTTAAAAAGTGGCTGGTGTGGTTTAACGGTGCGCTGATATTTATTTCCGTGCTTCTGGGCTGGCTTGTCACCCGTATTGGACTCAGGCCGCTGAATGAAATCAACCGGCTGGCCTCCGCCATCACCGTAAATAGTCTCAGCGAGCGTCTGCCTGCTCATAACCTGCCGGCAGAGCTGATGCCTACCGTTGCCGAGTTCAACAGCATGCTGGAAAGGCTGGAAGATTCATTTCGGCGCCTGTCTGAGTTTTCCTCTGATATTGCCCATGAACTGCGCACGCCCGTCAGCAACCTGATTATGCAGACGCAGGTCGCCCTGTCCCGTGAGCGCGATGCCGCAAGCTACCGGGAAGTGCTCTTCTCTAATCTGGAAGAGCTGGGGCGACTGGCCAGAATGAGCAGCGATATGCTTTTTCTGGCGAAATCAGAAAATGGACTGATGCCTCTGGAGAAGCAGCTCGTTTCACTGAAGGCGGAGCTGGAAGAACTCATCGACTTTTATGAACCGCTTGCCGGTGACAGTGGCAAAGCCCTCTCGCTTCAGGGAGAGGCCGTCGTCAGTGGTGATCGCCTGATGCTACGCCGGGCGATGAGCAACCTGATCACCAACGCCATAAAATATTCTTTACCGGATTCAGCCATTACCGTGCTTGCAGAACACAAGGCGGACAAGGTTTTTGTACACGTATCCAATCTTACAGAGAACATTACTCGGGAAAGTCTGGGCCGGCTTTTTGACCGTTTTTACCGAGGCGATGCATCCCGTCAGCATAACACTGACGGAGCTGGGTTGGGTCTTTCAATCACGCGCTCCATTTTACTGGCTCACGATGGCGATCTGCAGGTTGCCATGAACGATAACGTTATCACGTTTACGGCCGTGATGCCGGCTGCCCCGGAAATGCCTTAACGCATTATTTCCAGACCACAAGTTTCATGCTCTTAATCTGCTTTGTATCAAGGATACGTTCCCTGGCATATGAAAGGATGTCGAGAAAACCTGAAATCAGGGACCAACCCATGAAGGAGTAAAGTTATGAAAAAGTTGCAGTTTGTTCTTGCCTCGCTGCTGTTTGTCCTGCCGGCTGCTGTTATAGCTCAGCAGTCAGATGCAAAAATGTCGGATGACATGAGCATGGCCCCGGCCTCAAAAGAGTACATGTCAGGCATGCAAAAAATGCACAGCGGCATGATGGATGCCTTGAAGGAACAAGACGCAGACAGAGCGTTTGCCAGAGGCATGATTGAACATCACAAGGGGGCCATTGCCATGGCAGAAACGGAGCTGAAATACGGTAAAGATCCTGAAATGAAAAAGATGGCAGAGGATGTTATCAAAGCACAAAAAGGTGAGATTGCACATATGGAGGCATGGTTGAAAAAATAACCATCTGCCACTTTTAAATTTTTATTGGCTTATGGCAGGGTTCTGACAGCAGAACCCTGTTAAGTTCACCAGAGAGGAGGTTAATAGCAGCCCAACATTATTTTTTCTGTCTACCCGGTGCCGGGACTCCACTTAGTCTTGTTAAAAGTCGGTCAATAGCATCCATATCATTTTCCACCGCAGCCTGCTCATCTTCAGTCAAAGGGATCTCTTGCATCAGCTTAAGTAAATTCTGCCGGCCTTCCAGATACTGTGCTTCAGATGAAGACTTTGGTATGTAAAACGAACATTTAGCACAGGCCATGCGGTGCGGACATTGCTCAAAAAAATCATATGTGCATAGGCCGTGCCCCAGATCATAATATCGCCAGGGGTTTCCGGCTTGAGCCACGCCTTCAGCGATAGCGTCCTGATCGATGAGAACCGAAACCATGCGGCGATTACGTTCAAAGTAACCAGCTTTCTCAAGTGACCCGGCAAGTCTCGTTGGCGTAATATCCACGTAATGCCGGGTGGATTCCGGTGAGGCATGACCCAGCCATTTCTGCAATTCAAAAATATCTAGTGGTTCACGGGCATTATAGAGCTGACTTGCCATTGTGGCTCGCGCTCGGTGGCTAGTGATCCTACCCCTGGCATCCTGCTCGGGTATACCAGCTTTTTTGCACAGTAATGGGATCAAAGAATTATTGATGTAACTACCATGCACGCGTTTTCTTCTGTGCATGAACAGAAAATGTACGCTTTCGCCGGTTTTAGGATCCTCCTGACTAGGTTGCATATTACGAACCTGCTCCCATCGTTCGATATATTCCCCCACTATAGGGTCAACCGGTTTTGTAAATGCAACGTACGTCTTGCTGACCGGCACATCCAGTAGGCAGATACGCTGACCGTCATGCTCTTTTGAAATTTGCCAGCGGATACAGCCGCATCGCATACGCAGGATTTCATCGCGTCTGAGGCCGCCAAATAGCCAGAGTACGCTGAGTGCCCTGACCATCTCCAGCGGATAAAAATAAGGGTATGCAACACAGTTTGGTAAATCTGACTCCTGCAGATTTTGCCCGGCGTTAAGTAATTTACACCAGATATCATCGGCTACAACTCGGGGCTCTGGGCCAACCATGGAGGTCAGACTGCGCGGCGCGCGGAAAACTCTTCCTGGGCTAAATCGTACCGCTATCCATCCCCATTCCTGGAGGTCATGAAAAAAGATCCGGATATGGCCCAGAATGCTGGCTCTGGCTGCAGGCTTCATCAGTTTCCCTTGCCGGTCACGGTACATGCTTCCGGGGTTAGCCCATTCGCCCACTTTCATTCTACATGCGGCCGTCACCCAGGCTATTGCTGTCTCCCGCGTCCAGTCTGCCGGTGAAATGCACGTGGGATGACAATCCGCTAGCCAACGACCACACTTCAGAAGTGCATACCAACACGACTTAACGCTTGATGGACGGAGTACCGAAGTGGCACGCCATCGCTCACACCAGACTAACCACGTCGGTGGTACGTCAGCAACGGCGCGATATTCCTGCTCTGGTCTTCTCCGTTGTGAGATACGGTAATCAAAGCCTTCCTTAATGGCACCAGACTCGGCCAGGATGCGGGAAAGCGTGGCGGACGCAGCTCGGAGATATACAGGGCCGGCCATGGCAATATGCTTCAGCGTCTCGACCCTAATATTATCAGGTATAGCCTCTCGCTGAATAAGCATCGCCATACACATTGCATTTCTGACACCGTTATTTCTCCCATCACGCGGGACATATCCTATACCCTGCATCATTACATCAAGCTGACTGACGGCAGAATCAGTGGCATAGCGTCCAAATACTTTGAGGCAGAGCCGGTACTGATAAAATACTCCGCAATACGCCAGTCGGTCAAAACCGCACAATAGCCAGGCCAGCGCCATCACATACTGCCTGCAATTTCCACTGGCACCAAAGCGGCGGTGGAATTCACCTTCACTATTGCAGATAACTTCTGCCCACTCTGCCTGTGACCATGCCCAGTATGTTTTTCGGGTTCGTTGCATCTCCAAAACAATATCGTGTATGGCAGAGTTATAGGGTGCTTTGGCAGCCTGCATCCATGTAAGTGTTTCCCTGAGCGGTTTCAATAGGCGATCAAGCCGGGTTGATACCTCTACAGGCCAGCACTTCTTTCCCTCCTTGAAGAGAAGGATAAGACGATCAAGCGCGTCATGCTCCCCAGGAAAAAAATCAGGGCTGATGTCCCAGGATGGGGCCGGTACTATGAGCTGTTCTGACGGGCATGGCGCGGTCAGTTCATGGCGCATCATAGGAATATTCTCCGTTCTGTAGGACGACGAGTCGGGAGGTGTGCAGAGATGCCAAAGTAGAACTAAACCTGTTGTTTAAGTCGTGAGCGCTGAGATGAAGATAAAGTAGTGTTGACTGAACCCGTCGATGCCCGGCGAATGCTGCGATCTCATGAATATCCCAGCCCGCGCAGGCCAGTTCGGTAAGACACAAGTGGCGAAATGTATGTGTGCTAATACAGGGTATCCCGGCCTCAAGCGCCAGTTTTCGAATTATCTTTGACCAGGTCCAGCCAGTGATTGGCTGTGCATGGTTTCGCGGTGATCGGGACAGAAACAGCGGGCCACGTGACGTGCTGAGTGTACGACGCTCTGCCAGCCAGGCAGCATAGAGTTCGCTGGTAACCAAAGAGTAAGGAACTACGCGCCCACAGCGGTTTTTGGTGTTCTCTGCGCGGATAGTGAGAATACGTCTGGCCGGATCGATATCGCTGGTCGCTACCGTACAGAGCTCTTCACGGCGCAGTGCACAGTCATAAGCCAGCGCCAGCATGAAGCGGGTGCGGATATCTTCTTTGGCCACTACCTTCAGGAAATGCAGCCATTCCGCATTGTTTGGGATCCGCGGCAACCTGCGTTGCGTCGGCACTATACCCTGACGCCCATTGCCACCATTTTTCCAGACACCCCGCCTTACAGGATTGCTCTTTCTAAGCCCTTCCTCACACAACCAGTCGCAATAAAGACGCACTATTGTCAGGCGATGTCGGAGAGTAGAGGCTGATAGCTGATGGCCAACATGCAGGCTGCGAACATACAGTGCTACTGTATCAGGTCCAGCGGTAAGCGCCGTTAGGCCGGCGGAATGACAGAATGCAAGCCAATCATTTATGCCGCGGGCATAGGCGTCCACAGTATTTGGAGCATGCAACAAGTCTTCCTGTAGCGCAATCCAGCGGCAGGCAGATGAATCTGCCGCCATAAAGGACAGCACTGCCAGTAATTTTTGCTTCATATCGTCCTGCCTCCTGCTACAACATTCGCTGTATAGAATATAGGCATGGTTAATTCCAAATAACATACAAGCAAAGCAGCTCGGCATTAAGATGGGTGATCCCTTATTCAAAAACGAACGTTATTTCCAGCAGAACGGCGTGCATGTCTTCAGCTCTAACTATGCGCTTTACGGTGACATGAGTAATAGAATGATGTCGATTTTAGGCGAAATGGCGCCTGGCCAGGAGATCTATTCAATCGATGAATCTTTTCTCGATGCCACGGGCATTGCGAGTTATATGCCACTGGAAGAATTCGGGCATCAAATGCGAAACCGCGTCAGAAAAGAAACGAGCCTGACTATCAGCGTGGGCTTTGGCCCCACCAAGACCCTGGCTAAGCTCGCGAACCATGCGGCCAAGAGATGGACCAAAACCAATGGTGTCGTTGACCTGTCCAGTGAGTTGCGTCAAAGAAAGCTGATGAGTCTCGTTGATATTAGCGAAGTGTGGGGCGTTGGCGGCCGTATCAGAAAGCGGCTTCAGGCCATGGGGATCAATACCGTCTTGGACCTGGCCAACAGCAACACCAGTATGATCCGCAAAAATTTCAGCGTTGTGCTGGAGCGCACCGTCCGTGAGCTCAATGGCGAATCCTGCATAGCGCTGGAAGATGTGCCGCCGCCCAAGCAGCAAATTGTGTGCTCTAAGTCTTTTGGCCAGCGTATCGTTGCGCTGGACGATATGCAGCATGCCGTGGTCATGTATGCGACACGCGCCGCTGAAAAGCTGCGTGAACAGGGTTCAAGATGTCGCCACATCAGCATTTTTATTGCCACCGGACGTTACGGCAATGAACCGCAGTATGCCAATACCGCCTCACTGACCTGTGAATACCCGACCAATGATACCCGTGACATTGTCAGCCTTGCCATGCGGGGCCTGGATGCCATCTGGCGTGAGGGTTACCGCTATGCGAAAGCAGGCATTATGCTGGGCGACTTCTATCAGTCTGGTGTGGCTCAGCTCGATATGTTTAGCGAAAATCAGCCGCGTGCGAATGCAGATGCCCTGATGAATGCGCTGGATCAGATCAATAAATCCGGACTGGGTAAAGTCTGGTTCGCCGGCCAGGGAACGGATAATCCCTGGATGATGAAACGGGAGATGCTTTCACCCCGGTATACGACTTGCTTTGCGGAGTTGCTTACCGTGAGGTGACATTAATCACGTCAAAGTGAGGAAGTGACGGCTTAACAATTAGCCACTCTTGCACCTGTCTGCAATTAGCTTGCCGGCCAAGGCAATATTAAGACACGTCATATTGGTTTTCAGGGCGGAAAGCATCCCCGCATGGCTCCTGCTGACGTACTGTTCCAGTTCACCGCGATAGCCTTGTGACGTGACGATCGTCAGCTGGTTGCATGCATCTGTCAGCTCAGCGATACCGGCCTGAATGTCCTGTTCAGTGGCGCTGATATAGACCGGAGAGCCGGCAATCACATAGCTGTCATTCGGATACCGGCGCATCAGCTCTGCCAGGGAGGCACAGTGACCGGGCAGCGGCGGGCGGGCTGTCAGTAGCGCCCACACCTCACGGCCCGGGAATGGCATTGTGTGAAACGTGGCTTCATAAGGCACTGCGGGATCAGCATGATGCCGCAGCCCCAGCCCGGCAGAGATTGCCCACAGTTCAGTGCCTGGCCAGCGTGCCACAATTTTTCTGGCCTGCAACCAGTGCGCCCCCCGGTACAGCTCACCTGCGGGCATAACGTTACGGTTCTCGTCTGCCGCGTGCGCGATCTGTCGGCGCCAGCGTTCACCGGTCACCTGCAGTGAATCTGGGCTGCAAGGAAACACGGTTTCTCCTGCGCTGTGTGCTTTACGCAGCGTACAGGTTGTAATGAGGTGCAGACGCGGCTCTCCTGGCCAGCCAGCTGCACTTTCAGGTTGCCTGTTAGGCAGGGTTTCCCGCTTACTCAATGTCTTAGTTCTCCAGAATCAGTAGCCATCATTAAGAAGCACGCATAATTCTGGGCCTTCTACTTAATGGGACAGCTCGTTGTGCGTATGACGGGATGGTACGATCCGCCACAGGCCGAGCGTGTCACGGGCGGGGCTGAAATCGTAGGCGTCAATGACCTGCCCAGGGCGAAAGATCTGGCAGTACGCTGGATTCACGGTAGTGCGCTGTATGCGTCTTCTGTAAGCCCTGCGCTGTCCAGAGTGTGAAAGTGAACCGACCCCGTTGATCCTTAGCGGGAGGCAATCGGTCACTTTGCTCTGCCCCCAAGTGAATGGCGTATGGGGTATCCGTATTATCTTCAAACATAATTTCAAACGCCTCCCGTCCCCTGGAGTTTGCCGCGCGTGATGATGACAAACTCTGTACCTGTCGTTTCACGTAACAGCCCCTGATGAACGTCAGGAATTAGCAGGCGAGCCGCCCCGGCGTTCCAGGAAAGAAAAAAGAAGCCTTTAATCGCAAGTTCACTTTGCCAGTAATTTGTCCAAGCAATCAGCTGGCCATCATTTTGAAAAGTGATCATGGTGTCTCCAGAAATAAGTAGCGATACCCAAACTTACTATATTCTTTCCTGGGATTATCACTACTGAGATCAACGCGTTGTTATTTAGGCAGGACTGGAATGAACGGGATATGCACAATACCCTTAACTCGGCCAAAAGAAGGTTATGGCAAAGTACGCGGCTTTCAGACGCCGGCGGCAAACGCGCCACCCAGCCGGCCATGGGTATCGACCACTGCTCCCCCCGGGCCAGCCCCGGATAGTTCAGACCGGTGACCGGTGCCTTACCGGCTGTTTGTATCCTGACTGCACCAGGTACAAAGGGTTGCTTTTTATACCATAACTGGTATATTTAATCCATCCATACCATTGAAGGTATAAGTTATGAGTCAGCATGGAGAGAAGCCGCTACTCTGGATCGGCAGCAGCAGAAAAGACCTGCAGACGCTGCCGAAAGAGGTACAGCGGTTCTTTGGTTTCGCGCTTGATTTTGCCCAACGTGGTGACAAGCACGATGCCGCGAAGGTGTTAAAGGGATTCGGTGGAGCGGGTGTGCTGGAAGTGGTTGATGATGATATTGGCGGTACGTACCGAGCCGTTTATACCGTCCGGTTTGAAGAAGCTGTCTTTGTGCTCCATGCGTTCCAGAAAAAGAGCAAGCACGGGATCGCTACCCCAAAGGAAGACATCGACATTATCAAAACTCGTCTGAAAGTAGCTGCGGCCATGGCCCAGGAGATACGCAATGAAAAACAAAACCATTAATGGTGTGGTCGTCGAATACAGTGGCGGCAACGTATTCGCCGATCTCGGTCTTCCTGACGCAGAAAAACTGAAAGTTAAAAGCGGCCTGGCCGCTGAAATTATTCGGTCTATCCGACGTCTGGAACTGTCTCAAACTGAAGCCGGCGCGCGTATGGGGATCAGCCAGGCAAAGGTGTCCAATCTGCTACGTGGTGATTTTAGCAACCTGTCCGAACGTAAACTAATGGACTGCCTCAATCGTCTAGGCTGCGACATTGAAATTGTTATCAAGCCCTCTGCGTTCCAAACTGGGCAGCTCAGGCTGGCCTAATGCTCAATACGGCACCGAGCGATGTTTCTGCCACGCCCTCATTGGCTGGCAGAAACATTGCAGCTTCTTAAATACAGACTAAGGGCGTGCGGCCGCATTTAGATACTGATCGGCTATTTGTTCCCAGTGCCATGTAGGGATCATTACTTTGTAATGACCATCCCGTTCAGCACTTTATTGTCTACTTTGACACAGAGCGGGCTAACACGTAGACCGATGTCCGCTTAGAGCGAGAAGCGGACCCTCAACGCTAAGCACCTATCCGCTTTGTGCCAGAAGCGGACCCTATAAATTGAATAAAAGCATATCCCGTATTTAACCTGTGGAATATCAATGCATATCGCCAGCTTACTCCTCTGCCGGATGTGCAAAATCCCGCAGCGTGTCTCTCAGCGCGACCAGCCCTGCTTCATCAAGCTGGCATCTGGCTTTAATTTTCCCGGATACCGCCCACACGTCCTGCCGAATACTCTCCGCTTTTGAGGTCAACCCCACAAGGATACGGCGTTCGTCCAGCGGATCGCGAGTACGGGTTACCATCCCGGCTTTTTCCATACGTTTAAGCAGCGGGGTGATGGTGCCGGTGTCCATTGCCAGGCTGTTCCCCAGATCGCCTACGTTGCGGGGAGTACCGGCGTACAGCTCCAGCAAAACCATATACTGGGGAAACGTCAACTCCAGCGGCTCCAGCAGCGGTTTGTGCATGCGGGCCATCCTGCCTGCTGCGCTGTAAAGGGCAAAGGACAGCTCCATTCCAAGACGAGGCATTGTGTTATCTGACAAGACGGGCTCCACGTTCGCTAAAGTTGATCATTAAGGTAAGGGCTGCTAATTTACCTAGTGAACTAGATATTAGTAAGCCAGAAAATATTATACCTCACCAATTTTCCGTCTCATAAAAAAGGAACAGGCAACAATGAAGATTGGCATTCTTGGCGCAGGAGCAATCGGTTCTACACTGGCCCGCACTCTTGCCGCAGCCGGGCATCAGGTGAAGATCGCGAACTCACGTGGTCCGGAGACAATTAGCGCCCGTGCACTGGAAAACGGTGCAATTGCCGCAACCGCTGCAGACGCAGTAAATAATGTGGATGTGGTGATCATGTCCATGCCTCAACGCGCCTTTGAAAAGGTCAGATCGCTGGTCACGGCACTGCCTGAGCATACCGTGGTGATCGATACTTCCAACTATTTCCCGCAGCGTGATGGCGTCAATCCTGCTATCGAGGCGGGAGAAGTTGAAAGCGTCTGGATTCAGACCTTTTTCGAACGCCCGATCGTCAAAGCATGGAATGCAATAGGCACCGTACCTTTTGCTG
This sequence comes from Nissabacter archeti, assembly GCF_018257325.1. Classification (NCBI taxonomy): domain Bacteria; kingdom Pseudomonadati; phylum Pseudomonadota; class Gammaproteobacteria; order Enterobacterales; family Yersiniaceae; genus Nissabacter; species Nissabacter archeti. Next base: position 129,996 of record NZ_JAERKB010000013.1, on the reverse strand, counting down.
AAAATGCCCTGCCGGAAGGTCATCCGGATCGGGTTGCGATCCCGGTTGCTGGCGATCGCGCTCACGATCGGGATATTGCTATCGCGCTCATCAGTGATACCGGTTTTGATGGCTATGATGCAGGCCCACTTGAAGACTCCTGGCGACAGCAGCCCGGCGCGCCGGTCTACTGCACCAATCTCCGTTACAGTGAGATCGCCACTGCGCTGGCGGCCGCAGAACGGGAGCGTCTGCCTAAGCGTCGTGATTTGTCCGTCGCCGTCTTTGCTGAGCGTTTCGGACCAGGTGTTAATCCCGACGCGGCAACCATTGTGAGGATCAGCCGCGCACTGCAAATGTAAGGGCAGGTCACTTTAACTGTAAGGGTAACTATCATGAAAATCGGCATACTGGGAACAGGCTTTATGGGCAAAAATCTCACCCGCAAGCTCGCTGCTGCCGGGCACGAGGTGAAAGTAGCCAACTCACGTGGTCCTGAAACTATTGCGCCCGATGTGCTGGAAACCGGTGCTCAGGCGGCAACTGCAGAGGAGGCCTTGAAAGAGGCGGAAGTGGTTATCCTCGCAATGCCTCATACCGGTTTCGATAAAATCAGACCTTTAGTGGCGGCATTGCCGGAGCACGTCGTAGTGATTGATATCTCCAACTACTTCCCTGGCCGCGACGGTGTGAATCCGGAGCTTGAAGCCGGCAAAGTTGAAAGTGAATGGGTTCGAGACTATTTCGGGCGTCCTGTCACCAAGGCGTGGAATAACATCGGTATGGTTTCCTTTGAAACCCGCGGAAAACCAAAAGGTGATCCTGACCGTATTGCGCTCCCCGTAGCGGGCGACAGAAAGCAGGATCGGGACGTGGCGCTGAAACTGGTCGAAGACACCGGCTTCGATGGTTTTGACGCAGGCATGCTTGCCGATTCATGGCGTCAGCAACCAGGTTCTCCCGTGTATATCACCGATCTGAACCACGACGAGCTGGGACCAGCCCTGGCATCGGCAGAACGGGAGCGCCTGCCGCGGCGCCGTGATTTATCAGCAGAAGTCTTTGCAGAGCGTGTTGGTGAACGTGCTTCCCCTGATGCAGATACAGTGGTCAGAATTGCCCGTGCATTATTCATGTAAACATCAAATATTCTGGGAGAATAGATATGAAAGCCTGGCGCGCAGAAAGCTTCGGCAACCCCGCAGACGTGCTAAAACTGGTCGATATTGATATCCCCGAACCGGGCCCAGGTGAAGCGCTTCTCAGAGTATTAGCCACCAATATCGGACTGCCAGATCGCATGATGCTGGAGGGACGCTACTTTCTTACCCCAAATCCGCCTGTCACTCCTGGTCAGGAAGTGGTTGGCATTGTCGAGGCGGCAGGTCCCGGATACCCCTATCCCGTAGGGGCACGTGTGATCGGTGGTGCCAACTTCATGTCCGGGTCCGGTGGGCTTGCGGAGTATTGCCTTTCTCCGGGCGGCGGCGCAGTGCTGGCCGCCGATGACATGCCCGACGAGCAGGCGGCGGCATTCCTTGGGACGTTCCACGTCGCCTGGGTTGGTCTGGTCAATCGAGCCCGGGCGCATGCTGGCGAGACGGTTCTGGTACTTGGGGGAACCGGGGGCACGGGTTCAACTGCGATCCAGCTTGCCAAAGCGCTGGGCCTGACCGTGATTGCTACTGTGCGGGATGCCAGAAAGACGGCGTTCTGCCGTGAGCAGGGAGCCGACCATGTCATCGAAACGCAGTCGGGGCAGTTGAGCGAGCAGGTCCGGGCGCTCACCGGAGGCAAGGGCGCTGACATCGTTTACGATACGGTCGGGCCCCCGCTGGTTGAGCAGGCGCTGGATGCGATCGCCATCGGCGGCCGCTATGTGCTCATCGGCTTCGCCGGTGGTTCGGACTTCCCGACGATCCCGCCATTCAAGATTCAGACGCTTGGTATTTCGGTTACGGGTGCCCTGCACAGCATACGGACACCCGAAGAACGCGATGAGGCCATCGCCGTTCTTGGTCGCCTGTTTACGGAAGGCAAGATCACCATGCCGATAGACCGGGTGGTGCCGTTTGCCGGGGTGCCAGAGGCGCTTGAGCAGCTTGGTGGCGGAGTTAATGGCAAGCTGATCGCCCGGGTAAGCCAGGCGACCGCCTGATTCTTCAGCCCGGGTGACCCGCGAAAACCTCACAATAATGCAAGGAGCCGAAGGCGGCTCGGAGAGCAAGTATGACAAAAGCGAAATTGTTTGAACCGGTGACGGTCGGGCCACTCCAGCTTCCCAACCGTGTGGTGATGGCCCCGATGAGCAGATACCGTTCACCGGCAGGCGTGCCCGGTGAGGACATGGCAAGGTACTACCGTCGTCGGATCGAAGGAGGGGTCAGCCTGATTATCACAGAGGGATCGTGGGTCCCTCATCCTGCTGCATCGGACCAACCTGACGCACCCCGCTTTTACGGGGACGACGCTCTGGCAGGATGGAAACGTGTGCTTAACGAGGTGCACGCTGCGGGGGGCAAGATCATGCCGCAGCTCATGCATCGCGGCCAGACGGAAGAGGGGCCGGGCGGCGGAGCGCGCAGGATCGGCCCGTCGGGTATGGTTGGCTCTCTCGGCGTGCCGCTGAAGCAGCTGGACGAGCCCGCATCGCTTAGCGATATCGAGGAAGTCATTGACAGTTTTGCCAGAGCTGCCCAGTCGGCATATCAGCTGGGATTTGACGGTATCGCACTTCATGGTGGACACGGCTATATCATCGACCAGTTCTTCTGGTCGGCCACTAATTTGCGTACGGATCAATACGGGGGTGGGATAGCCAATCGCACTCGTTTCGCCTGTGAAATAGTGCGCGAAATCCGCCGCCGCACCGCGCCGCACTTCCCGATAATGATGCGCATGTCCCAGTGGAAGCTCCACGACTACTCGGCGCGACTGGCTCAGACACCTGAAGAATTACGGGATTATCTCCTCCCTCTTGTGGATGCAGGCGTGGATATCTTCGACTTCTCGCAAAGGAGATTCTGGGAAGGCGAATTCGGAACGGATATGAATGTTGCCGGGTGGGCAAAGAAGCTGACTGGCAGGCCGACGATGACGGTGGGTTCGGTCTCGCTGACAAATGACATGTTCGACTCGTTCCAAGGCCATGCTAGCAATGTGGCCGACAACCTCGCCGAGCTTGAACGGCGTCTGGAGCGCGGCGATTTTGACCTTGTGGCGGTGGGGCGCGCGTTAATAGCCGATCCCGACTGGCCCAGGAAGGTGGCGAACGGAGCGGGCGCTGACATCGTGCCCTTCCAGCCCGCAGTACTGAAACAACTGGTGTAGACGACGAAACGGAGGTTCGCTGGATCGCATACCTCCGTTCCACTATGGAGAGCGTCACAACAGGAGTATCAACATAAAACCCAGGACATATCGGCGCTGCCCGGGTGATGTTTTCCTGGAACTGCTCAGTATCAGTAGTTATCGCTGGGTTTCAGCGCCGGGTAATCGAAGCGTTACAGGCTCATCCTGAATTCACTTCTGCGCTTTCTGTCATTCAACATTGACATCGGATCTGAATGCCGTGGCGGGAGGTTACTTTACCGACACCCAGTACAACGGTGGTTTATTTCCATGCGTCATCGTTCTGTGTATCACAGGATTGTTTTTTGCGAGGGTTATCCTGCTCAGAAAAGCGGGCATGTCTCATCGGGAAGCGAGAAAATGACAGGTTGAGCGTATCGTATCCTAGTCTGGCAACGTCCGCTTCTGGCACAAAGCGGACAACTGAAGTGTGGAGAAATCTGCAATGAGCGGAGAAGCTTCTATCCAAAAGGGTATTGAAGCAAGGTGAGACTTTTCAGTGGTTCATCTGAAAAAATCATCAACCTTGTCATCCCATTCATGCCCTGATACAGACCAACCCTGACCAATTGAAGGGGGGAAACCACTCCTGCAATATCCATTTTTACTATCGAAATCAAAAACGCCATGTGGATATCCATTGATCAGGAGTACACATTTCTTGCTGTCTTCTGACCATCCGATCTTTATATCGGAGGGTATATGAGCGTCTGAGATATGTTCGGCATTGTAGATATGCAAAGCATCCTTGATCGGATTGCCTTCATCGCACTCATCGAGCGCATAGAAATACCCTGTATCCCCGTCATCTTCAAACACCGCGGAGAATTTCCCATCCGGGGCCAGACCTTCTATTACCTGGGCTTCACCAACCGTGTGCTGAGCCTGGGCTGTAACCAGTATTGTCATCCGTGCACTCCCTAAAAAACGTGTTAAGTCAGTGGCATACTGTAGGTTCAATCTCTCGTCGAGGACTATTTACAATTTGACAGTCGATCCATACGAGGGAAACCGGCGCCAGCACGTGTATGCTGCGCATAAGCATATAAAGCATGATTACCTCCGCCCAGAAAAAAACCACGTTACCCTCTATATCCCGATCCCCTGGCATAAAAAAGGGGACATATTGTCGCCTTTTCGCCGAGAGTTACCGATGCCCGGACACACGGCGCCGGGTTCACCTTCTTTCACCAAATGGCGGTTTACCGGGATAAGGCGAGGGGCACTAATGCACTCTCAATGCCGAATGACGTCCGGTCGGCTCCCGGCAAAGCTGGTCAATATTTTAACGGCCAGATCCATACTGTGTTCTCGTTCTGCCTCCAATCTGGCCCCACTTCTTTGTACTTCTTGCAGAATGTCGATAAGCGTCTCGAGCGTAAACGCCCGCTGTTCCCCTAATGACGCCAATACCGCAATCCCGATTTCCGTGCAGATGGCTTTGGCTTCAGAAAATTCATCTTGCTGCACTCTTTTCTCTCCTCAGATGTTGGGGGCCGCCCGCGGCACCCTGTGCCTGGAACAGCGTGATCCGCGTTAAATACGTGCCCTGAAGATGTTAAGGGCACGGTGTGACACCGCCTGTGTTCCTGCACAACACTGCCGACATTTACCCTGAACATCAGGGCACCCGGACACGTCGGGCCGGCGGCCCTGATGTGTAGTGTCATAACTTGGGTATGATGAAACCTGGATGGGGTCCGCTTGGAAAACGGAAAATATCCTACGCTAAGCTTGTTTTTTGTACAGACCACTATCCACTGAGCGTAATGAACGGTATTTACCCTGTCCCAGCTTAAGGTTTGTCCGCCAGACGTAATCCCCACTCAGATTGATGTGCTCCCATCCCAGCGGGGACAAATGAGAAATCAGTTGCTCATTAATCGGGATCCCTTTTCGTCTCAGGGAATCTATAGCTCTTTCTATATATACCGTATTCCACAGGGAGATCGCCGCAGTCAGCAACGTCAGACCACTGGCCCGGTAGCTCTGATTCTGCAGCCCCCGATCTCTGATCTCACCCAACCGGTGCATAAAGACCGCTCGTGCAAGCGCATTGCGGGCCTCACCTTTATTCAGCCCTGCCTGTACGCGTCGGCGCAGTGATGGATCGCGAAACCAGTCCAGCATAAACAGTGCCCGTTCGATGCGTCCGATTTCCCTCAATGCCTTTGCAAGGCCATTTTGTTTAGGATAACTGGCCAGTTTTTTCATCATGAGCGATGCGGTAACAGTCCCCTGTTTTATCGAGCTTGCGAGGCGAAGTACCTCATTCCAGTGCGTCTCAATGTCTTTAAGATTCAGTGGTGTTGTGGATATAACAGATTGAAGTCCCGGATAACGCTCAGCCTTTCACTGAATAAAAATCCGCTTGTCGTGAAGATCCCGGATCCTTGGGGAAAAAGCAAATCCGAGCAGATGCATCAGCGCGAAAACATGCTCCGTAAAACCAGCGGTATCAGTGTAATGCTCTGTAATTTCCAGATCACTTTCGTGGTATAGCAGACCGTCAAGTACGTGGGTGGAGTCGCGCACGCGACTGATCACTTTGGTGTAAAATGGACTGTATTGATCCGAGATATGCGTGTAAATTTGCACGCCTGGTTCCTGCCCGTATTTCAGATTGACCTGACCCGCATAACGTCCGTGACTACCCACCCGAAAGTTCTGCCCGTCAGACGAAGACGTTGTACCATCGCCCCAAAATGCAGCCAGATGCCGCTGTTTCTGAGCATTAACCAGCTCAGCCAGCGCGGCTGAATAGGTTTCATCCCTGATGTACCAGGCCTGAATGCCCTCCAGTGACGATTTTGTCGTTCCCGGGCAGGATTCGGCCATTTTTGTCAGCCCCAGATTGATGCCATCGGCCAGGATGGTGGTCAGTAACAACTTTCTGTCTTTTGGTCTGACGTGTTTATTTTTAAGATGCGTGAAATAGCGGGTAGAACCGGTCCAGCCGTCCACTTCATCCAGAATTTCAGTAATTTTAGGGTGAGGCAGCATGCCATAAACCAAATCGGCAAAAGGAGATACTGCTGAAGGGACACTATTATCCAGCGGGGTTATTTTCACGCCTTTATCCGATATATCAACATCCGGTAAATCACCGGCCAGCGCCATCGCATTAACTTCCTCCAGGCGCGATGTCAGAAGTGTCATACGGTTCTTGATGTACTCATGGCAATCAGTCGGAATGGCAAGGGATAGCTGATTATCCCGGAGTGATTTTTCAAAGTCGTCAGACGGGATCAGATAATCATCGAAATTCCGGTAGCGGCGTGATCCCTTTACCCAGATGTCACCAGAACGTAAGGCTCCCTTCAGCTCATTCAGCACGCAAAATTCGTAATATTTTCGGTCAATGCCGGTGGGAGTGATCACCGCCTTTCTCCAGCTTTCCGGGATGAACCCGGTTGGCGCGGAAGGCGGTACTTTTCGGAGTTGTTTTCGATACATCTCTCTGACGGTGTCCAGCGCGTCACTGAGTTGCAATGCAGCGGTTGCAGCCCTGAACTGCAATGCGGACAGCATCCGGGGGCGTATTTACGCAGCGTACTGTATTTTTCTGTGATCAGATGCAACGGGTCAAAGTTGTCCTTACGTGACAGGAAGCGCGTCTCTTCCACGCTGTTGATAAATTCCTGCCAGGGAAGGACATCTTCTATTGCGGCCCAGGGATCTTCACCAGACTCTCTGGCGTTAAGCAATGCCTGCCCGATGGTAACGTATTGCTTCAGCTTGCTCTGAATCAGCTTTCCCGTTTGTTGAAGCCGTTCGGCTTGCGTGCGTTTTGCCCTGCTGAACAGACTGCCCATAATACGCTCGTGCAGATCAATAACTTCGTCAGTCAGGGTGGCCCTGGCTTCCGATATGACACAAACCAGCGAGGCATAACGGCGAACATCCGTGAATTTTGCCAGGTCCCGGCTACTCATTTTCCTGCCTTCGCGTGCCAATTTCAGGAGCCGGTTCTGGTGAACGGAAAGTGCAATACCGTCAGGCAGTGCCAGCGCCTCAATCGCATTTAACCGGTCGATATGTTGCAGGACATTTTTACCATTAATTTTTCCCGGAGGCTGGAGCAGCCAGGCCAGCCGTGAGGGTTGCTCACCCTCAGATACCAGCAGACGGTCCAGTGCCGCTTTGTGCCCTGGTTCAAGCTGCGTGGTAAGCGCAGAAAAAACCGCCCTGTCTGCAAGCGTTGCTGCTTCGGCCAGGGTCCGCTCAATGACATCAACTGAGGGGAAAATGACATTATTATTGTGAAGCCAGGAGAGCATTTCTTCCGCAAGCAAAAAACCTCTGTCTGTCCGCATGGCGTGGGGATAAAGGTGGCGAATGCAGGTTTTTTGCAGCGCCCGGTTGAAAGGGGATAATTCCAGATAGCGGTATAGTTCGGCCAGATGCTCCCAGCGGGTGACCTCTCTTGATGCATACTCGGCCCACAAATCAGGCTGAAGTTTCAAATGAGCCGCCAGCCGGGAAACAACTCCGTCGTGAGGGGCAATGTTTTTGTCGGGAGGAAACCCTGGTCCTCGCAAATAGCAGAGTAAAACAGCAAAGCCCAGGCGGTTTGCAGGTCTGCGGTGTTTATTAATAAGCGCCAGGTCATGTTCGCTCAAAAAGCACATGCGCGTCAGAAGAACGTCATCGTCCGGCACAACCAACAAGCGTTCTTTTTCTTCACTGCTGAGTATTTGTCTCCGTGGCATAGATGCTTCCTCTGCATATAGTTTATTTTAGTTACCGCTTTACACTGACCGAAACCGACCGGCTTAGTACACCCTAACATCAATATGTCCGAAAGTTAGTGTTTTTATTTTCGTACATGCCTTATAATTCGTACACCATATTCGTACACAAAATAACACTATGTCACGAGTTTTTGCATACTGCAGGGTATCAACCCTTGAGCAGAACACTGAAAATCAGCGCCGTGAGATCGAAGCTGCGGGATTTGCTATCAAGCCTCAGAGGTTGATTGAAGAATACATTAGTGGATCAGTCGCGGCGGCCGAGCGGCCCGGATTTATGCGGCTGCTTGACCGAATGGAAAACGGTGATGTTTTAATCGTAACAAAGTTGGACCGCCTCGGGCGCAACGCCATGGATATCAGAAAAACTGTTGAGCTTTTGTCTGATTCAGAAATACGGGTTCATTGCCTGGCGCTAGGCGGGGTAGATCTCACAAGTCCGGCCGGAAAGATGACAATGCAGGTTATCTCTGCAGTTGCTGAGTTTGAGCGTGATCTGTTGCTTGAGCGTACGCATGCTGGTATTGCGCGGGCCAAAGCATCCGGAAAGCGTTTTGGTCGTCCGCCGGCCTTGGATGACGATCAAAAGAAAATGGTGTTTCAGCGACTTAATGAAGGAAAAAGCATCAGCGCGATCGCTCGCGAATTTAATACTACGCGTCAGACCATCCTCAGAATAAAAGCGGCAATGGAAGATGCTGATATTCTTCCGTAAGCGGCTCTTCCATATTGCCAACTCACAGTTAAGGTTACCCATAATTAGAGAGAAAGCTTTATCTGGGACGCTACCTGATCCTGCCATTGTGGAAGCAGGGGTATGCAGGTAAGCCGGTAGATAAACCAGCAGGCATATATGCATGCTGTACTGTAGCAATCCCCTGCAGTCAATTTTCCGTGAGCAATTTTATGTCGTAAGGACGGTCCGGGCTTGAAGTGAAAAAGTAAATCTATCTCGTTAACGAGATCGCTTCCGAGAATATCCTCAAGTTCTTTTCTCTTGTTATCCAGTAATCCGGAAAGAGAACGATCTTCCTGCACTTCTCCTCTATCAGTTTTAAAAGTATCTCTGCCAGCATTCATCAGAATCAGGCGTAAAGAATTTTCAAGCTGAGGGATCAGGAGAAAAGCAGCTGATGCGCAGTCACCCTGCCAGAAGCGGGCAAATCCAAGGCTGAAAATATGCTCATAGCCAAAAGGTACAAAAGGGCTAAGTGAAGTTATGGCGTCAAAGTGCCTACTCTCTACAGGATAGTTATGCATTACGGCATGCCTGGCCGGTTTTATGATTCCCTCGACAATGTTGTGATGAAAAATGTCCATCACACTAAGGCAATTTTCTCGGAACCATTCATCATCTGGACCTTCGGGTTTAATCTGGCCAGACGTTTCTGCAATGACTTTTCCCTCCCGATCGAGATATATTTTTTTTGGAAATAGATGGGCTATCAGACCTGTAGACCTGTTTTCGTAAGCAACCTGCTTCAAAAGCTCAACAGAAGGTGACTCAGCTACTACTGCAAAATGAAACAGGGCGTCTGGCAAAAGTAATTTTGAAAATTTATCAGTGATCAGTTCTCTCTCTTCTGATAAATCAAAAGGGATGCTGAACTCAGATATTTCATCTAGGCTGGCTAACTGCGCAAGACGCATATCTTCAATAATATTTTTAATTCTTTCCTGGAAACCACCCGCTATACGAAGTTCATTTATGGCCTGGCGCATCCATGATGCTTTCGCTGCATAACTTGAGACTTGCTCGCACATTTTCAGGGTTTCATCAACCAAAGACCCTAAACAGCGCTGTCTTCCCTCTCTGTCTTTTAGAAATTCATAACATCTGGCTGCTAGTGCCCATACCTTTTTACGAGCTTCAGGATAATCATTAGCATTACTTGTGCTGACTAAATATTCTGAATCCTGTGCAACCTTCTGCCAGGTCATGATTTTATAACCGGTAGCAAGTTCTCCAAGCCGCGCGAATACAACATAGTGGCATTCTTCAATGGCGCGTTGATAAAGAAGAGAAAAAGCGTGCTGTAGGAATTCAGGTAGAGCTTTCTTTTTTCCAATTGAAGCATTAATGAATAAAGCTCGCTGGAGCAGATTAGTAGGTTCAAACAGGCTTTCTATATCACCTTCATACTTATCTTTAAAACGGCCCTTAAGACGACTCTCTACACACTCACAGTATGCCATTACGGCTTCGTTAGCCGCTTTGTATTGCTTACGGTCATTGGACCATACAACATCAGCCACACGAGCACGCAGGGCAGGATGAGCGATCTCCGGGAGGATTACTGCGAGGGCTGAATTTTGTTCTCCTCGTACGTCGGCTGGAGTCAACGTTCTGGCCTTACCATCCGTCCAGCGGGGATGCCATGTATCTGCTGGATCATCACTGTTCATGTGAAATGTGCAAAGCGCCCCAAGTATTCGGAGGCCCCGGTAGGCTGGCATGTTCCCAGTATTAAATGCTGCTTCACCGGCTTTATGCAACTCACGCCCCATCCCAGTGTCATCAATATGCATGTAATCAGATAAAAGGAGGTCGAGAGACGTAGCACGCAGCTCTTCAGTACTGGCCTTTCCTGTAAAAAAAATTTTGTCTTCGCCTTCCGGCTCATTCATCTCAGACACTATACATCTCCTTTGAAAGATAGCCGTCCGCTTTGCGCCAGAAGCGGACTTTATGATTTTGGCTTGCTTCAATATTGAATGTTCGGTAAAGCACTCATTCTACCGAATTACCAGTAATGAGGTTTAATAGCAGGCTTCTTATTTGTGGGGACGCGTTCAGGGAACTGATGTGCCTTTAGCTCATCAATTTTTACGTTCTTTCTTACCCAGTGAGCGTAATTCTTGAGTGAGCCGGGAACTTCACGATCTATTCCTTCCCGGTGGGGAAGGATGATGCCCACTATGATTTCGGGAAAATCTTGTTTTATCGCTTTTAATGCTGGCGTCATATCAGTATCAGCAGATACTAAAACTATCTGCTCAATGCGTTCATATGCTTGCAGATTCTGTTGTTTTGAAAGAAGCCTATACATACCTATTGCCAGGCTAACATCGGTCTGTTTCTCTTCTAGATCCCATATATCCACCTTATCCTGTCTAGAAGCCGGAGTATTTTTATCTATGTAGCGGGGAGCTGTGCCATGCTCTAACCGATGTTTTCCCAGTGTTACTATTACGCCTTTCGCGATCAGTGCGCGAATGTAAGTATCTTGAGCTTCTTTAGATTTGATTCCTAAAGTTGCAAGGCTCGGCAATACAGGAGACGTGAAGTAATTTACTTGAGCAGTCTCAGAGGCTGGGTTTTGTATTTTCGTGATATAGGTCAGGAGGGCTGGGAGGTCGAGCCACTTATAAGGCGTGCCGGCTAGCAGGCCATAAAAGAGGTTGTATCCGTCAATAAAAAAAGCGGTGCGCACGTTTGCTTCCCTTCCTTCAGATACGAAAAAACCGGCTCGCTGGCCGGTTTCTTCACCCCAACTGCCAGTGAACTTAATCGCTGCGTTCGGGGTTGAGTTGTAGGAACAATAGTATTGTATTTTGACGGGCCCGTCAATCATCCCTGCTAATCCTGCATAACGGGCGTTCATACCTGGTCACGATTGTAGGGCATTCGGTAAAACGCCAATAAGACCGAATCCGCCGACTTATCCCCCGTTTCTGTGGATAAGCTATATCTTGTGTCTGCGCCAGCTGGGAAAGCCACTAGATATAGGGGGTGCCGGGCGGCCAGCCCCGGCGCGGAAGGCATGGGTTGCCCCGTCCGGCCATTCGGTAAAACTCCGTGTGGAGCGGGTTTCCCCGAATCAGAATTTGCGCCAGCGGAGTTTTTCTTCTTGCTTTTTTAGAGACTTAACAATGGCGAGGTTGAGTCAAAAAATGTCAGTTCTGACATTAAACCAATATCCGTTTTTCGCTCATAGCGGACATGGGTTTGCGTGTCAGTCCGCTCTGTGCCATAAGCGGAAGTTTTAGAAGCCAGCTGTTTCCAATAACAGACGTATTATCGAACCGGAAACTCATGTTTTTTAATAACCCCTCTCCGGTTCGAAAGGCTACAAACCATTTTCACGGGGTTATTTCTGTTGTAACCAGCGCTGAACGCCCGTTAATGCAGAGTCAATTGCGCCTGCCAGATAGCCCGAGAATTGCGGCGACCATTCACTGGCGATACCTGTCATCTCGCCAGACCACTCTCCCCTGGCGGGAAGTTGCTCAGGCATTGCGTGCCCGACCTCCTGCAGGAGATCAAATTCCGTCGCTGTAAACGGATCGGCCGCCCAGTCTTTTATATACTCAGCTTCGGGTTCTGCCGCATCCTGCCCAAATAAGCGTACGAGCTGCTCCCGGCAAAGGCTTTTGAGAACAGCTTCGCTGACTGTCCATCTTGATTTTGCCGGTACGCCAATAAAACCAAAAATCGCCGTTTTTCCCGAATCTGGCTCGGATACGTCGTGGATCTCAACCATTGGCCCCACGCGGCTTCCTGCATTCCCTGAAAGCTGCCGCTCATGCAATAAGTCTGTTTTATATACAGCGACATATTTTGCATGGGGAGCCATCCACGTCGGAGTTTTCCGCCAGTTCGACAGCACCTGTTCCGGCATCGCTGGTCTGAAATCTATTTTAGCTGCCAGGGCGGGAGGCAAAGCGAGGAAGACATGCTCACCGGAAAACACGGCCTTTTTACTGCCTTCGGAACGGGTATGGACCTGCACTTCCTTGCCAGTCCGGGAAACCGCCACCACCTGATGGCCGGTTTTAATCTTCTCAGCCGGGATCTGACTTTTAAGTGCCGCCGTGAGCGTCTGCATTCCTCCCTTCAGCCTGAAAGACGCCGGGGAGCTCTCCCATGACGGGTAGCGTTCGGGGGGCGAATCCAGCTGGCGCTCGTAGAGCATGTCTCCCGGGCGGCCGTGCGTGATTACCGGAAGATTAAGTCGCTCAATCAGTTGCGCGAAGTCCGGTTGAATATCAGGCCAGAACCACGCTGCCCCCATATCTACATGAATGCCAGCGGAGGTGCCCGCCAGTTCCAGGCCTGACAGCACGCGCCCGCCCGTTCTGTCACGAGCCTCAAGGATCACATAATCAACACCCGCTTTTTCAAGCAGCGTGGCGGCATAAAGGCCGCTTATGCCCGCACCAATGATAACAGCGGTCTGCTTCATAATGTCGCTCCGGTCAGGGTTGTCGGGCTGAGATGTCCCGTTTTCAGATAAAAAAGTGCGCCAGAGGCGGTGGCTATAAGAGCAGGCATATCACCCGGCGGAAACCGCAGCCAGCTTCCTACCCCATAGCAACCTTCCGGCGCATGGAGTTCCCCTTGCAGAAGAAGGATCTCTGCTCCGCCAACAAGCGGTGCACAGAAGATCCGCTCACCCGGGGCAAGCTTCTTAAGTAGAACGGTTTCTGAGGTGTCGGAGAATAAAGGGCAGATTTGTCTTTGCGACTGACCGTGCCAGTTAGCTGCCTCCTGCGTATTTATCCTGACCGGCTGGCGCTCACCGGCAGACATCTGGCGCAGCTTGACGAAAATGGTTGTGCCGTCGCGACTTGAGGGTTGGTGAGAAGAACCATCCGGGCTGCGCAGATACCAGCCGGCAGGATAGTCGACCCCGTTTTCGCTAAAAATACCGTCGAGCACCAGAATCTCCTCTCCGCCGGGATGGCTGTGTGCGGGAAATTCGGAGCCGGGCGCATACCTGACAAGGCTGGTTGCGCGGGCCTGCTCGCGACCAATCCGGTCAAGCATCACGCGCTCAACGCCGGGCTGGGGAGAAGGTATCCACTGATAATCGTCCGGAGTAACGATCGCACGCTGCGAAAAATCAGAATTCAGTAATATCATAGTGAGTGATTAGACGGCCCCGCAGGGGGCCGTCTGCAGGCCTATTTGTTCGGCAGATTATCGTAAACATCCAGAGCACGCGCGGTATACGTCAGCGCTGCGCCAGTGTTCAGGTTAATGGCAACGGCCAGCGCTTCGGCGATCTCTTCACGCGTGGCACCGTGCTTGACCGCAGCGTCCACATGTACCGCCAGGCAACCGTCACAGCGGGTAGTGACGGCCACGGCCAGTGCAATCAGTTCATGGGTTTTAGGATCGAGGTGCTTGTTCTCTGACGCCCCTTTATCCATCTGCTGAAAGCCTTTCATAAACTCTGGCTGCAGTTTGGCAAATTTACCGATGGTGGCGAGCAGGCTACTGCGATATTCATTCCAGTTTAAGAACATTGAAAACTCCGGTTATTTTTTGTCTCAGAAAATTCATTACATGACGTCGAAAATACGTACGTCAGGCGCGCTGTTTAAATACGGTTTTAATCCTGCAACGACATCCTGCGTGAACAGCGAACTGCTAAGATATGCCTGCGCCTGCGCCACAGTCGTAAAGCCGTGCAGCACCTGGACATCCTCGTCACGGACAAGCAGCTCTTTAGAGGTGGCACCCTCAATGGTGGTCAGAAACGGAGTTTTGTATTTCTGGTATACCCCTGCGGCTGCCGCACGGTTTTCATTACTGATATCCAGGGTGATTTGCAGATAAGCCATCGTTCTCTCCTTCGCTCAGGGTTGAAGTAACACGCCCGGTTAAAATCCGGTCTGTATTACCTTTCGTTGAGGGCGATTATCAGAAAGCCAGACAGCTTCAACAAATCAGATAATCTTGCGGAGCAGAGAAGAAATTCTATGTCGTCGTTTGGCAGGGAATAAGCATTACGCGCCCGGCGTGATTGCAGGAGCAGCGTAATGCCTGAGTGGGCAGTTTATGAAAGCTCCGAGATCACATCCTGAAGAAGCCAGTCGTGGAAAACTTTCACTTCATCACGCATGACTTTTTGCTGCGGGGTCACCACATAATAAGACCACTTGAGCGGCCACCGATGGTCGGGGTGCAGCTGGACCAGCTGTCCGGTTTCGATAAGCTTTTTCACCAGAGCGTATCGCACGATGGCCACGCCCCTGCCACTCAGGGCCGACAGGATCACAGCTGAGGTGGAGTTAATATGCAGACCGCTTTCCAGCGCTTCGGGGGCACCGACCGCCAACAGGACATCATTCCATGACGGAAAATCCGCCCCGGGATGGGGCGTGTCATCATGAATGAGTTTTTGCGTGGCGAGCCATTCACTGCAGGCCATTTTCCCGGACGGCACCAGGTGTGGACTGCAGATCAGTACCGCTTCCTCATCCATCAGCCAGGTTTTATTCACGCCTGGCCAGTCGCCCTGGCCGCAGCGAATACCGATATCCGCCTCGCCGTGCGACACGTCCATCAGTTTTTCCGTGACGTTAAGCCGCAGATCGATATTTTCGTGCGTTTCCGAAAACCGGTTCAGGCGATCCATCAGCCAGTTCATCATCAGTACCTGCGATGCTGTCACCACCACCACTGAACGCGACCGGCGACCACGAAGCTTATTTAATCCGGTTTCCAGTTTGTCGAGTCCCAGCGTGATGTCCTGCAGTGCCTCCTGCGCCTCGTCAACCAGCGTCAGACGCTCTTTTCCTGAGCGGGTGCGGTGAAGAAGCGGGTGTCCGACCCAGTCTTCCAGCGAGCGTACCAGTTGGCCTACTGCGGCGGGCGTTACGCCAAGCTCCTGTGCCGCGCCGGTAAAGCTACCGTGCCTGGCGGTGGCTTCAAAAGCATGCAGCCATTTAAGTCGGTTTAGCGATCGCATCGGGGTTATCCTGATTCATGATTTTCCTCAGTATACGCCAGCGAGAAAGATTTTCTTTCCTGCGTCGCAATTTCTTCTCAGTCGTCAATCTGGGGCCCGGGTGGCATTCTGATTTCACACGATGAGGAGCGCGGCTTTTCATCAATGACAACCATATCAATTTTAAGAGGTTAGCGATGAACGCATCTTTTGCCGGTAAAAAACTGTTAGTGGTCGGTGGTACAAGCGGCATGGGCTTCGAAACGGCGAAGCTGGTTCTGAAAAACGGTGGCAGCGTTGTGCTGGTTGGCAATCGTCAGGACAAAGCCGAGCAGGCCCGCCAGGCGCTGGCTGCAGACGGTCAGGTTTCCATCATCGTTGCCGACCTGATGAAAGAAGAAGGTATGCAGCACGTGGTGAATACCATCAATGCCGAACACAAGGATATCAGCCTGCTGGTCAATGCTGCTGGCGTATTTTTCCCGAAACCGTTCACCGAACATGAAACGTCAGACTATGACATGTACATGAACATTAACCGCGCGACGTTCTTTATTACCCGTGACGTGGTGCGCAATATGGTCGAGGCCGGTATCAAAGGATCCATCGTTAATATCGGATCCATGTGGGCACAGCAGGCCATCGGTGCCACTCCGTCTTCAGCTTACTCAATGGCAAAAGCGGGTCTGCACGCGCTGACCAAAAACCTGGCCATTGAGCTGGGTGAAAAAGGGATCCGTGTGAATGCAGTGTCTCCGGCAGTTGTTCACACACCGATTTACGAAGGCTTCATTCCGAAAGACGACGTGAAGGGCGTGATGAACAGCTTTGACAGCTTCCACCCGATCGGCCGCGTGGGTACCCCGTTAGATATCGCGGAAACCGTTGCTTTCCTGCTTTCTGACAAGACTGGCTGGGTCACCGGCGCTATCTGGGATATCGATGGCGGCGTAATGGCTGGCCGTAACGCCTGATGACCATGCCGCACGCGCTTACCCGCGTGCGGCACTGGAGTAATTATGCAAATCCAGACCGCGCATTATGACCTTGTCACCTCGTGGCAGGGGGGCATGGCCAGCCGGACGCTCTGCCAGTCCTTTTCCGCAGACAACGCTCCGCCTGCCCTGCAAAGTCATGTTATCGATTCCGATGAACCGGTTTCGCTGGGTGGCGAAGGGCTGGCTCCTGACCCCCAGGAGCTGATGCTCGCTGCGTTCAATGCCTGCATGATGGCCGCCTTTATTCTCGAAGCCAGGGCTGAAGGTCTCGCCCTTACGCATCTTGAAATTCACACTGACGGGCACCTTCCGAAGGGTATACCGGCCTCCGGTGACAGACCTGCAGAGGATGCTTCCGGCAGGCTTGTGTATGTCATCCATGTACGCGGTGGCGGCACGGTGCATCAGTTTGAAGGGGTTCATCAACGGGTGATTACCTCCTCTCTGAACCGGTGGTTACTGGCCCAGAATATGCTGATCGAAGGTGACTTAATACTGAGCTGACGCGGCTGGATTGTTCTGTTCTACAGGAAAAAATGATATGAACACATCAAGAGTAACTCCCTGGCAAGATGAAGAGCCAGTCGACGCCGATCTTCTCAACGCGATAAAGGCCCGTCGGCCCGGCGGAAAACTGATAGCTATTGATCGGATATTACTGAAGAGTGCCCCCCTGGCCACGGGCTGGAACGAACTGATGGTACGGGTACGTCAGGAATTTTCGCTCAGCCTTGAATACCGGGAACTAATCATGCTGCGCGTTGCCTGGCTGAATAAAGCAGAATTTGAATGGAACGTGCACTACCCTGCTTATCTGGATGCAGGCGGAACGGCTGAAAAAGCAGAAGCCCTGCGGTTATCCTCCGCGCCACACGTCTTTAATGACACCGAAACGTTGCTGATACATCTTACGGACCAGTCCACCCGGAACGTCGTGGTTGAGGAGAAAGTAATTGGTGCGCTGAAAAGCCTGTTAGGTGAAAAAGAGACCGTGGAAGCCGTTGCTACTGTCGCCGCCTATAACATGGTGTCCCGTTTTCTTGTCGCCCTTGCCATCTGACAACCCCAAATTTTCCGGTGCAATTTATGAATAAAAAATATCGCGCTATGCAGATCGTTGCCCCCGGTGTGCTGGAAATGACCGAGCAGCCGGTACCTGTTCCCGGCCCGGATGAAGTGCTCATCAAAATTGAAGCATGCGGCGTATGCGGTGCCGATCTCCGGGACGCGGAAAAAGCACCACAGGCGGGCCAGCCCGGCCGTATACCGGGACATGAAATTGTCGGGTTTATTGCCCGGAAGGGGAACAGGGTACCCGATATCTGGCAAAACGGTCAGCGGGTAGGCGTCGGACGTCTGGGGGGGTACTGTCAGCACTGCAAACCCTGCCGCAGCGGGCTTTTTCATCTTTGTGAAAACCAGCTTACGCCTGGACTCAGCTGTGATGGCGGCTACGCAGAGTACGTCGTCATGCGGCACACTGCGCTGATAGCCATCCCCTCCGCGCTTTCTTCCGTACATGCCGCGCCGATCCTTTGCGCCGGTACCGCAACCTTCAACGCGCTGCGTAATTCAGGCGCAAGGGCGGGCGACAGAGTGGCGGTTCTCGGAGTGGGTGGCCTTGGCCACATGGCCGTTCAGTACGCCCGTAAAATGGGGTTTGAGGTGACGGTGATTGCGCGGGGTAACGAAAAAGAACGAGCGGCCTATGAGCTGGGTGCGCATCACTACATCAATACACTTGATGAAAACGCATCAGAACGCCTGAAAAATGACGGCGGTGTGGATTTTATTGTGGCAACGGCACCGGCTTCAGAGACGGTATCAGCCCTTCTGTCCGCCCTCGCCCCCCGGGGAAAAGCGATCCTGCTGGGTACCGGACAAACGCCGCTACAGGTCATGCCCGGTATGATGATCGGCGCTGAACGTACCCTGACAGGATCTTTCGTCAGCACACCGACGCAAACCGAGCGCGCGCTGCAGTTCAGCCATCTCTTTCAGGCTTTGCCTGTTACAGAGCTACTGCCATTTGAAAGGGCAAATGAGGCGCTCAGCAGACTGAAGCAGGGTCTGGCGCGATACCGGATAGTGCTCACCATGAATCAGGATAATTAATCACATGTCCGCAGAACATTTCCTGCCCGTTGCAGACCAGAAAAACAATATCATCCGCCTGTCGGCCGCACAGGCTCTCGCCGGTGCTAACTCTGTGGTTTTTTATGCCACAGGCGCAATTGTGGGTAACTCGATTGCGCCTGCAAGCTCGCTGGCCACGCTGCCCATCACCATGTTTGTACTTGGGATGGCGGCCTGCATCTTGCCGTTAGGTTCACTGGCGCGGAAAAATGGTCGTAAAACTGCTTTTATGGTCGGCACAGGGGCTGGCGTCATTACCGGACTGACCGCTGCACTTGCCGTCGTCATTGGCTCTTTTATACTTTTCTGCATTGCCGCATTTATGGGGGGGGCATATGCGGCCGTTGCGCTCAGCTTTCGTTTTGCCGCAACGGACGGCGTCACGCCTGAACGCCGAGCCAGGGCTTTGTCGCTGGTAATGGGAGGCGGAGTGATAGCTGGCGTGGTTGGTCCTATGCTGGTTTCCGGAACGATGCACCTCTGGCCGCCTCATACATTCGCCGTCACGTTCCTCGCCCAGGCGCTCGTGGCCGTCATTTCGGCATTCATACTCAAAGGCGTGAAAACCACAGAACCTGCCGGCGCGGTAAAAACGGGTGGGCGGCCTTTACGCGAAATTGTCCGTCAGCCAGGGTTTGCCAGAACCGTATTCAGCGGTGCGGTCACTTATATGGTGATGAACTTCCTGATGACGGCAGCCCCACTCTCGATGCACATGCACGGCATTTCTCAGCAGGCGTCGAATCTTGGTATCCAGTGGCATGTTATTGCCATGTACGGTCCGGGTTTTTTCACCGGCAAATTAATTAACCGATTTGGAGCCATGCGTATCGCCGCTGCGGGTCTTCTTATTACGGCATGTTCTGTCCTGGCCGGACTCAGTGGAACCGATATTTTCCACTACTGGCTGTCGCTGATTTTGTTGGGTCTTGGCTGGAATTTTGGCTTCACCGGCGCATCGGCAAAAATCATTGAATATCACCGTCCCGAAGAAAAAACCCAGGTCCAGTCCCTGAACGATTTTGTGGTGTTTGGGGTGATGATTGTAGGATCATTTTCTTCAGGTGCTCTGCTCAGTCTCTACGGCTGGAACGCCGTCCTGTGGGGATCCCTTGTTCCCGTCGGGCTTGCCTTTTTAGGTATTGTTAACGAGTTGCGGGCAAAAAAGCAGGATAAATTAAGCTCATGACGCAGTTTTATCTGCGGCCTGGAAGCGGATTATGTTTATGTGAAAAGTATCTAAAGCCCAAAATCAACGTGCATGATTTTGGGCATATTTGTCGATGCTCACTGGTTCCATGATTTCGTTAATGTCCGCTTATCGCTTAAAGCTGCCTGTCAAAGTGGTCAAGCGTTGCCATAGCTCAGAGGTACAAAAAATCTCCTTAACGTACAATAATTTTCGATATCCAAACTGACCCCATTGATAATGGCACGCGTGTCCTTAATCGAAATGCGGTTGCCTTGTCCATTCCAGCCGGTGTTCACCAGGTAGGCCTTCGCTCCAGCTACCTTCATGCGTTTTACCAGCACTTCGGCGTAGCGCACCGGGTGCAGGCTCAGGAACGCGGCACCAAAGCAGGCGGAGAACGTCGGGGTGGGTTCGTTTACGCCACGCTCGGTTCCGGCGAGCCTGGCGGTATAACCCGAGAGGAAATGGTATTGCGCCTGTTCGTCAGTCAGCACAGAAATAGGCGGCAGTACACCATACGCGTCAGCCGTCAGGAAAATGATTTTGCAGGCATGGCCCGCCCTGGATGCGGGCTTAACGATGTTCTCGATATGGTTAATCGGGTAGGTTACGCGGGTATTTTCAGTTTTGGACGCATCGTCAAAATCAATGCTGCCATCATCCCGTACCACTACGTTTTCCAACAGCGCATCACGGCGGATCGCCTGATAAATTTCAGGCTCTGCCTGTGGATTAAGATGGATAGTTTTGGCGTAGCAGCCGCCTTCAAAATTGAACACACCATCATTATCCCAACCGTGTTCATCGTCGCCAATCAGTTGACGGTCAGGATCGGTTGATAGCGTGGTTTTACCCGTTCCGGAGAGGCCAAAGAACAGCGCTACGTCACCCGCCTGGCCGACGTTAGCAGAGCAGTGCATGGAGGCGATGCCCTGCTGAGGAAGCAGGTAGTTCATGACCGAGAACATGCCTTTTTTCATCTCGCCGCCGTACCAGGTCCCGCCAATAAGCTGGATTTTTTCCGTCAGGTTGAAAGCGATGAAATTTTCAGAGTTAAGACCCTGAGCCTGCCAGTCTGGATTTGTACATTTGGCACCGTTCATCACGATGAAGTCAGGCGTGAAATTTTCAAGTTCACTTGCGGTTGGCGCAATAAACATGTTTTTTACGAAATGAGCCTGCCAGGCGACCTCGGTAAGAAAACGTACGGCGAGGCGCGTGTCGGCATTGGCGCCGCACCAGGCGTCTACAATAAACAGGCGTTTGTTAGAAAGCTGATGACACACTAGCGATTTGAGATGTTCCCAGGACTCTTGTGAAAGAGGATGGTTGTCGTTTTTTCCTTTACCCTGATCCGACCACCAGATAGTGTCGCGCGTGGTGCCGTCACGCACAATGTACTTATCTTTCGGCGAACGGCCGGTAAACTCGCCGGTATCAACGGCGACGGCGCCTAAGCGGGTTACCACGCCCTTTTCATAGCCGGTCAGATCAGAGCGTGTCTCTTCAGTAAACAGGGTGACGTAGTCAGGGTTATAGATAATGTCAGCGGAGGGGGTAATACCATAATTCGCCAACTGCTGGCTTAAACGAGAATGTGTGGTCATCTGCAGGCTCCGGAAAAAATGTTTGAGCGTTCAGTGAGCATGAGCAAGCCATTGGCCGTGAAGCCAATAGTTTGCGCTTTAATAAATGAGTGGGTTATATCAGATGTCTTTCAGAATACGGATAGATCGTTCCTGAATGAAATCCTTCACTTTTTCAGCGTAATTTTTCATGTGCGGTGAGGCTGCATGATCCTTCAGGCAGGTTGCATCACGCCACTTTTCGATAATAACCAGCGTGTCGGAACCGAAGCCGGTAGCAGCTTCCGCTGACAGATCAACGACCGGACGATATTCAATGCAGCCTTCTTCAGCAATAACGGCTGGGATATTTTCTTGAACGCGGGCAATAATTTCATCCCGCATGCCGGGTCTGGCTGTGATTATCGCAATAACATGGATCATTCGTTTTTCCTTATAAAAAAGCGGGCATCAGCGCCCGCCTTTCGGTTTTACTTTTTGCGTTCGCTGTAAAGCACACCGCCGCGTGTTTTATCTGCCGCTTTGGTTTCAACGATGGACACGACAACGCGATCTTTATCAACCTCAAAACTGTCAACAACCGCTTCAGTGATCTTTACCATCAGCGTTTTCTTCTGCTCGGCAGAACGGCCTTCTACCGCATACACCACAATTTCTGGCATGTTTGCCTCTCACCTTTTGCGTTAATCAGGTGGACGTCCCTGTCCGCTGCCCTCATCCTGACTGTCGGTTACAGGCTGCGGATCTGCTCGACGACCGCTGTGGTGTAAGCCCTGGTGCCTGTGCTACCGCCTAAATCAATGGTCCGGTGCGCTGGTTCCGCCAGCACCTTTTCAATCGCGTTGTGAATGGTTGCACCGGCTTCGCTCCATACCGGCAGCGCTTTTTTCTCACCAATCCATTCCAGCAGCATCGCAACTGACAGGATCATGGAAGTCGGGTTCGCTTTATCCTGGTTCTGGATGTCAGGCGCTGAACCGTGTTGCGCCTGTGCACAGCACTGATGATCCCCCGCCATGACCGAGCCGGCCAGGCCCAGACTGCCCGACAATTCACTTGCCAGGTCAGAGAGGATGTCACCGTAAAAATTGGTGGCGACCAGTACGTCGAAACGCTCGGGATTACGCACCAGGTGTGCGGTAGAGGCGTCAACCAGCAGGTCGTCGAGTTGAATCTCAGGGAACTCTTTAGCGACAGCCCGTACCGCTTCAAGAAACAGGCCATCAGTCATGTGGAAGCTGTTTGCTTTATGGATAGCTGTCACTTTTTTGCGGCGCTTGGCTGCCAGCTCAAACGCACGGCGGGCGATACGCTCAGAACAGTGGCGGGTAATTTTACGTGTAGAAAGCGCCATATCCGGGCTTGGCATCACTTCCCCCCAGCCGCGGGCCATGTTGCGGTCAGGATAAAAACCTTCCGTCGCTTCGCGCATAATCACCAGGTCCATGGTTTTGCCTTCACGCAGATTGCTGGTGATGTAAGAACGGGTGCGTGCTGGACGCACGTTGGCATAAAGGTCAAGGCCCACGCGGAATGCACCCGAGACGTTGATACCGCCTTTATCCGGCTTTGGATAATCGGCGTGAGAAATAGTGCCCAGCAAAATGCCTTCATAAGTGCGCGCACTTTCCAGCAGTTCAGGGCGCAGCGTGGTGCCATATTTTTCCAGGCTGGCGAAGCCGATATCCTGATAGTCGTACTCAATGCCCAAACCGAGCTTCTGGTCGACTTCCTTCAGTACAGTGACGGCTGATTCAATGATTTCGGGACCAATACCGTCGCCTGGCAGAACGAGAAATTTCATGGTTTTTCTTACCTTAATCTGACTAATTAATTTTTATGCTCTGCCGCGATCGGCCGCGTCTCGCCCGTTTCAACCAACGTGCGGTTAGCATCGGGTGAACCATATATCCACATAATCTTCATCGGCTCCGTTTCCGAAGCATTGCGAAAGCGGTGCGGAACGCCCGCCGGAATGAAGGTGACATCCTGTGGCTGGATCGCAAATTCCTGCCCGTCAATGTCAAAAATTGCATTGCCTTCCACCAGCAACACGCTCTCTTCGCAGTTATGGAAATGAAACGGAATTTTTGCGCCACCCGCAAATTCGGTATAACCGGTGATAAAGGCGCTGGCACCCATGCCTGCCGTCACCAGAGGGGTTGTGCTGGCACCGCCGCCACGATCGTGTTTTTTAATATCTGCCGGGTGCAGCAGATAAGAATCCGATTTTGTTTTGATCATGCTCATAGACCTCTTTTACTTAGCGGGGCCGATCCACACTGTTTTGACGTTGGTAAACTCGCGGATGCCGAGCTCGCCCAGCTCACGGCCATAGCCAGACTGCTTGATTCCGCCAAACGGCAGGCGTGGGTCGGAGGCGACCAGCCCGTTAACAAATACTGCGCCGGCTTCGATGCGGCGGGAGATGCGATAACCGTTATCAACATCACGGGTCCATACAGCCGCACCCAAACCGAACTCGGTGTTATTGGCCACGGCAATCGCTTCCTCTTCGGACTGCACGCGGATAATGGCGGCTACTGGGCCAAAGGTTTCCTCGATAGCGGCAGTCATCTGCGGGGTAACGTTATCCAGCACGGTTGGCAGGTAGTAATAGCCTTCGCTATCGACAGCATGACCGCCGGTAACCAGCTTCGCGCCTTCCTTGATACTGCGCTCAACCTGTGCGTGCAGCGCATCGCGTAGATTTTCACGCGCCATCGGGCCAATGATGTTGTCTCGATCTGTTGGGTTGCCGGTTTTTAGCTGCTTAACGCCTTTAACAAACAGCTCAACGAACTTATCTGCAACGGTTGCGTCCACGATGAAGCGTTTGGATGAGATGCAGCTCTGTCCGGTGTTAGAAAAGCGCGCTTTTACCGCCATTTTGGCGGCCAGTTCGACATCCGCATCGGCCAGGACCAGGAACGGATCGGAACCGCCCAGCTCAAGGACCTGTTTTTTCATCAGACTGGCCGCCTGTGAAGCCACGATTTTGCCGACTTCCGTTGACCCCGTCAGTGTAACGGCTGCCACGCGGTCATCTGCCAGCACACCCGCCACGTCAGACGCATTGATCAGCAACGTCGACACCAAACCTTCTGGCGTCCCGGCTTCACGGAACAGCTCTTCAAGCTGAATAGCGCAGGCGGCAACATTGTTTGCATGTTTGAGGAGTGCGCCGTTACCGGCGGCGAGTGCGGGCGCGGCGAAGCGAATGAACTGCCAGAACGGGTAGTTCCATGGCATGATGGCCAGCACAACGCCCAGCGGATCATAAACGATGCGGCTGTCAGTGGCGTTGCTCGGCACATGCGTGTCACCTAAAAATTTCTCCGCGCTTTCTGCATAAAACTCGCATGTCAATGCACACTTCTCAATCTCGGCTTCGGCTTCGGCAATGGGCTTGCCCATCTCTTCCGTAATGGTTGCCGCATAAAGCGCCTTGTTACGACGCAGCACCTCAGCCACGTTGTTGAGCAGGGTCACGCGCTTGGATACCGGCTTCTCACCCCAGGATTTTTGCGCTTCGTGCGCACCTGCGATACGTTTCTCAACGTCAGCAGATGAGTGCAGTGGATACTCAGCAATCGGGCGACCTGTAGCGGGATTAACAGTAACAATCATGATTCGGCCTTCTCTTCAGTTTCAGAAATCGTAAAGCGCGTATGCGTTGGTAGTCAGAATGCGGCGGAATAGATCGCCGTTATCGACCCACCAGGCAAGGCGGTAGAGATCCTGCCGATCATCAACGGCAGCAAAGGGTTCAATATCGCTAATTGAGCCGCTGCGGCGGCCATGGCCGCCCGTGTGGGGCCAGTCTGAGGCCCAGATCAGACGATCGGGCGCAGCGCTTATAAAGCGCTTAACTACGCTTGCCAAATCGGCATGGCCAGAAACGTTAGATACCCGGCCTGGCGCAGAGAGTTTTATCCAGATATGAGGGTGATGGAGAAGCTCCGAAATCTGATCGGCCAGTGCAGCGCCGCCGGCAAAGTGATCCAGGACTACCGCGACTTTGCTGTCGCAAATGACTGGCAGCAGCAGGGTCAGCTGAGCCGGGCTGGCGAAAATCTGCACATGCCAGCCCAGCGGACCGATGCGTTCTGCCGCTTTCTCCATTTCAATGCGAATGCGGGCGATATCGCCCTGGCCCGAAACAGAAAGATTCAGGCGAATGCCGCGAACCCCTTTCAGGTGTAGCGCACGCAGCTCTTCATCGGTCACGTGGTCAACATCAATAACAACGACGC
The DNA here is from genome assembly GCF_018257325.1 of Nissabacter archeti. Lineage (NCBI taxonomy): Bacteria > Pseudomonadati > Pseudomonadota > Gammaproteobacteria > Enterobacterales > Yersiniaceae > Nissabacter > Nissabacter archeti. The sequence continues at coordinate 104,065 of NZ_JAERKB010000013.1, read as the reverse complement.
CACGCGCGCTTGCCGCTCCTAAAACCGTCAGACCATGAAGGAGCGCACGGTTATCGGTGCCGTAGCAGCTGGGTTGAACAAGGACGTTGTGCGTTACGCCTAACATTTCGTTATGAGCCGCCAAATCAATAAGCGTTGCAGAGTCTGGCGTGTAGCACCGGTCGCTGTAATAACAAAAGATATCGGGCATAAAAAGGTGTACGTGACTGTCGCACGCCCCAAAAGTATTTTCCGGTAAAACTAACCCTGACATGGCTTACCTCTATGGTATATTGTTAAAATAAAGTACCACTAAATGAGTGTGAAACAATTGTTATGGTGCTTTTTTGTTATCAGGGTCACATTTGTTGGCCTGTGGCAAATTTACGGATTTAACTCTCTCGGGTTAAAGTTGGGTTTTGATTTTATTGCAGGGTGAATCGTTATGCCCCAGACGCTGTCAGCGCAGCTGGCTCAAAGCATTATTCAGTACATTAATAACCAGTCTCTCGTTGTCGGAGCGCGTCTCCCTGAGCGTGCACTGGCTGAGCATCTGCGGGTTTCCCGTTCCCCCGTCCGAACTGCCCTTGCAAAGATGGCGGACAAAAAGCTGATTAACCGCCATCCGGACGGGGGCTATGTAGTTGCGGAAGGTGCGCTTTCCTGCTCGCCTTTTACGGAACCGGTAAAAAGCAATTCAGATGAAATCTATTTCAAAATTGCCAACGACAGGCTGAACGGTAAATTGCCGGAGAAGGTCACTGAGAATGAAATGATGCGCCGCTACGGCATTACCCGCAGCCTGCTCAGTGATATCCTGCTGCGTATTCATCATGAAGGCTGGATAGAACGCCTGCCCGGTCATGGCTGGATGTTTACAGAGTCGATGTCATCCGGTGGGGCTTATAACGAAAGCTATCGTTTCAGGAAGATCATTGAACCCGCCGGAATTCTTGAACCCACTTTCAAACTTGATGAGGCCAGCATCCTTCAGTGTCAGGAAGAGCAGAAATGGCTATGTAATGGGGCCATTTTCTCTGTTACGCCGGCACAAATATTTGATGCTAATACCCGGCTGCATGAAGCTATTGCCGCCTGTTCAGGCAACATGTTTATCCTTGACTCATTACGGCGTTTAAACCGTGTGCGCCGTCTGATGGAGTATACGAAAGCTGTGGACCGTGATCAGGCCCTGCGCCGCTGTAAAGAGCATCTGGTTTTGATCGGATTGCTACTTGAAGACGATAGAGAGGCTGCTTCCGACTATATGCGTATGCACCTTTCAGATGCTTCCCGCGAGAAACAGGCAAAATAAAAAGCCCGGACATAGTCCGGGATTTTTTGATGTGGCCAGTATGGTCAGTACATCAGATGCAACAGGATCAGGGCGACAGCCACAGTGATACCTCCACCGATACGCGTAGCAATCTGCGCGAATGGCATAAGGCGCATGCGGTTACTCGCTGTCAAAATAGCGATATCGCCCGCACCGCCCATCCCGCTGTGGGTACTGGTAACAATGGCTGCTTCAACGGGATAGAGGTTGACGAAGCGGGCAGTAAAGAAACCGCCTGTTACCATTGCCAGCACCGTTGACACGATGGTAATCAGGTTTGCCGGCGCGAAGCCCGCAATTAGACTCTCCCATGGTGTTAGAATTAAGCTGAAAGTGAACAAAATCGGGAAAGCCATCGCTGTCAGTGCAAACTTGTAGACTACAGCTGAGCCCGCCTGAATGCGTGGGGAAATCAGATGGCACAGCATCAGCAATACTGCCAGGAACAGCATGACGACAGGCGCGGGCCACTTCAGCAGGTCATGCATTAATACGCCTACCAGATAGAGCATGACCGCCACGATGGCAGCGGCAGCAACGGCACGAATATCACAGCCCTTCTCTGCCTTTGACTGTTTGCCCAGCAGGTCTTCAGCGCCCGGCTGCAGCACACCGTTACCGCTTAAATGGGGCAGTCTATTACCAAGGTTCGCCAGCAGGCCGGCAAGAATAACCGCGGTCAGGTTGCCGACCATGATGGCAGGCATCACTTTCGCCAGCATTTCACCCTGGTCAAGCCCAAGTATTTGCGAATATCCAATCGTCAGTGGGATAGCGCCTTCACCGACTCCGCCAGCCATAATAGGCACCACGATATAGAAAAATGTGTGCTCTATGTCGATACCCAACAACACACCAACGCCGGTCCCGACAATTCCAGCACAGAGTGTGCCTACGGCAAGTGGGGCGAAGATTTTCAGAAAGCCTTTAATCAACAATGAGCGGTCCATACTCAGGATCGAACCCACAATGACAGCAGCGATGAACAGGTTGAGAATTTTACTGGTTTTGAAGAATTCACCCACGCTGTCGGTCATTGGCTGAGGGATCCAGCCTAAGTACCCCAAAAGAGAGGGAACGAAGGTTACCAGCACCGCACCGCCGCCAATATTTCTCAAGAGAGGCAAACGATTACCAATTTCACCTAAGGTAAAGGCGAATGTTGCCGCAATGGCAATGACCATTGCCAGCTCCCTGGTTATCCCATTGATAGCCGTAAAGCTGATCATCAGAATAACCATGACGATGTAGACAGGTAAGGGAATGATGCCAATGTCGAAGTCCATGAGTTTCCACCAGGTTTTCACCCAGCCCGGCTGATTTTCTATGTCCTTTCCTGAGGCTTTATCTTTGCTTTCAGTAATGTTGACCATCGTCTTTCTCTGCGTTGATTCCAGACCTGGTGTTACATCTGGATGAGTAAGAGGTAGGGAATTATCCAAGGAGTCATTTACGAATTTTTAACATGAGCAACATCAATCTAGCCCTTTGCGGTTCTTTGGATCAACAAAATACCATTATGGTTAACACCTATTTTCTTCAGATGTGATCAGACCCACACATCACGTCCAGCGTCATAATTCCATGTATTTGGCAGGATTAATGAGCTGCAAACAAACACCCACCCGGATGGCGCTGCACGCTAAACTCTTTGCGGTTTATCCGCGCCCTTTCTGTCGCGAAGCGGGTTTGTCTGGCCCGGCGCAGAGCATGGCTGGACTGCTTATTGAGATGAACAATACCGCTACATTATCGGCAAAGCCGCACTGACAGAATTTACTGGCATGTCGAACGCGCAGCGGAAAAGTGGGGAACAGGCAAGCATCTCCGGCTCAAAAGAGCAGTTAAAACGGCTTTTCGGCGAACAAGCCTCTGCACCCTTACACGTTTTTTATCAAAGAACGGACAGAGGATGACAAGACAGGCAATGTGCCGATAGACGCGGGTTGTGATGACTGATCCGGCAGCGGGCGGCGTCATATTATTTCGCTGGCGGGCAGTGAATTCAGCCAGACAGGGCCTGGCCTTTTATCGGGTATGGTGGCTTCATCCCTGCGTGCTGTTACGGCGTTGCTGTATATGCGCCAAAGCTGAAAAAAGAGATGAGGCTATACTCATAGCCTCATTTTCGTTGTGCTGGGACAGCGCGTATTCGCTATTTCCCACGCTCACTATAAAGCACGCCACCGCGCGCTTTATCGCTGGCTTTGGTCTCGACGATCGACACCACCACGCGATCGCGCTCTACGCCGAAACTCTCCACTACGGCCTCGGTGATCTTCACCATCAGGGTTTTCTTCTGCTCGGCAGAACGGCCCTCTACCGCATAAACTACAATCTCAGGCATTCTCTTATCCTCTTTCTTTAATAATATGCTCCGCCGCACACGGCGATTCGCGCGGCGGAGGCGGAAAGCTCGGCGACGTCACGGCGAATGATCATCACCTAAACGCGCAGCCGAGCTGCCAGCGCTGCGGGGCTAAGGTAGGATTCGTCGCCGGCGCGTCGAAACTATATTGATGCCGTTCTACCGGGATCATGGCGTCACACCGGTACGATGCCGAGCAGCATCGCCGCCAGCAGCGCGCTGACGCTCAGGATCCATACTTTGATCATTGAATGACGGATATGCTCGTCCACGCGCAAATTGAGCAGACTCAGGCCAAGATAGGTCGCGGGAATGACCGGGCTAAGCAGCAAACCAATCTGCTCGGTGATCAGCATGGCGATAGTGACGTGCAGAGGCGAGACATTGAAGTTCTGGCCCAGCCCTACCGCCAGCGGCAGCAGAGCGAAATAGAACGCGTCGGAGCCAATGAGGATCACCACCGGTACGCTAAAAGCCGCCAAAACAAGATAGAGATAAGGGCCGAGGCTGTCAGGAAATATCGCCGCCAGCTCATTGACCAACACCTTAATGATGCCGGTATTTTGCAGTATGCCGACAAAAACGCCGATGGTGAGAAAAATGACGATAACCGGGAATATGGTTATCGCGTACTCTTTGATTTTTTGCTGCGCCTTTTTCGCGTCGGGATAATTAATCATTACCGCCAGCGCAAAGGCGATCATAAACAGATAATTGCCTGCTACCCAGCCCGCCACCAGCGTCACAATCGTGGCGATCACCAGCACGAAATTGAGTTTCAGCAGCCAGGGATGCGGATTCGCCTGCGGGTTCAGCATCTCCAGGCGCATCTGATGGAAGGCTTCGGGCGAGATCCCCGATCCTTTGCGGTTCTCAACGCGCGCCATCCAGGCGCAGAGCAGGACGCCCAGCACAAACAGCACCCCCTGCAGCGGCAGCAGCTGATAGTAAACGGTAAGAATATCGAGATGGGTAACCGCGACGGCGCGATTCAGGGAGCCGCCCCAGGGCGTGATGCCGGTAACGCCGACGCCGACCGTTACCAGCAGCAGCAGCGTTTTCCGGCTGATGTTCATCTTCTCATAGATAGGCAGCAACGCGGGCACGGTTACCAGCAGGGTGGCGTAGGCGTTGCCGTCCAAACTACAGACGGAGGCGATAACCAGCGTCGCCAGCAGAACGGAGAAGGTCGAGGGGGTAACGAAGCGCAGGATAAAACGCACGATCACGTCAAATACGCCTGCCTCTTTCATCAGCGTAAAGAACATGGCGCTGAAGGCCACCAGCGTGGCGGTGCCGACTACCGACTTCAGCCCCAGCGCGACATAATCGCCCAGCTCCCTGAAGCCAAATCCGCACACCAGCGCGGCGAGGGTTGGCAGGATAATAAACAGAATACCTGGCGGAAAAGTATTCTTCAGTAAACACCAGGTCAGCACGATAAACATGACGATCCCGGTAATCAGCATCAATGACATGGTCGAATTAACTCTGTTTTTATTTTTTACAGGTACAGAAAGCCCGGGCAATGAATTTCCCGGGCGCGTAATAACCGTTATTTCATATTAAAAAGGGTGTTTAACTCGGCGACATTTTCCGGCGTCAGCGTATTCATACCAAAGGGCCTGAGCATAAAATAGAGCCGGGCGGTCTCTTCTAATTCCTCGGCGTTAAATACCGCTTCGCGAATATTTTTCCCGGAAATAATCGGGCCGTGATTCGCCAGCAGAATAGCATTGTGCTCGACGGCAAGCTTTTCGACCTCTTCGGCAATCACCGGCGATCCGGGGCGGATATAGCGCACCACCGGCAGCTTGCCGACGCGCATCACGTAGTAAGGCGTAATCGGCGGCAGCGCATTCTCTTCATCCAGGTCAGGCAGGCAGGAGAGCGCGGTCAGCCACGGCGAATGCAGATGTACGATGCCGCCGCACTGCGGACGCTGACGGTAGATCGCCAGATGCATCAGGATCTCCTTCGACGCCTTCTCTCCCGATAGCAGCTCGCCCATCATCGTCACCTTGCTCAGCGTGTCGGGATCAAGATCCCCGAAGCTGGAGTTGGTCGGCGTCGCCAGCACGTTGCCGTCAGGCAGCTTCAGGCTGATATTACCCGCACCGCCGCTGCTGTAGCCGCGTTGATACATTGAGCGGGCGTAGCGCACCAGATCCTGGCGCAATTGAGATTCACTCATGGAAATACTCCTGTGCTTTCAGGAAGAAATCACTGTTACCAAAGTTGCCGGATTTGAGGATCACCCATTTCCGTTCATCAAGAACCTGCGTCCAGGGCACGCCAGGCGCGACGGCGTCGCCGATTACCATGCCGCGAATATTCAGTCCCTGAGTGACGGCGCCGGAGGTCTCGCCGCCCGCCACAATAAATTTGTTAAAGCCCTGCTGGCTCAGCGTTCGCGCCAGCGCGGCGAAGAACCCTTCAATCTTTTCGCTTACCAATGCGGCGCCGTACTTTTCCTGAATGAGCGCGATGATCTGCGGCGGCTGCGTGGCATAGACCAGCGGGGCGAGGGTATTGCCGGCGTGCCGGTGCACCCACTCCGCCACGGCAGGCAGATACTCCGCATCATGAAGGATTTTTTCGACGTCCAGCGCCAGCGAGGAGGCGCGCTGCTGGTAGAAACCGACCTGCTGACGCGTCATTGAAGAGCAGCTGCCCGATAGCACCACGCTGTAGCCCTCGGCATCAATGGTCATGGCGCGGCCGGCACCGCGTTGCAGCTGCGTATCAATCGCCGCGATGGCGTAGCCCAGCCCGGCAGCGCCCGTCACCAGCGGAAACGCGGCAGTGGCGCGCGCTACGGTCAGCAGATCGGCATTATCGAGTACGTCGAAAATCACATAGCGAACCTGGCTCTCCTGCAGCGCCGCCAGCTGAGCCTGAATCTGATCGGCATGATTTTTTACCGTATCGAGGGTGATATTGCCGCACAGGCCGGCTGACTGCGCCTCCATCAGCTTTTTCAGCGACGACGCTTTCATCGGCGTTACCGGGTGGTGCTGCATGCCGCTTTCGTTGAGCAACTCGCCTTTAACAAACAGGTGGCCGTGAACGATGGTGCGGCCGTTATCCGGCACCGCGGGGCACACCAGCGTCATCTCAGCGCAGAGACTTTTCATCAGCGCGTCGGTGACCGGTCCAATATTGCCCTGCGCGGTGGAGTCGAACGTCGAACAATATTTAAACATCTGACGCTGGCAGCCCTGCGCCTTAAGCCAGCTGGATGCGGCCAGCGACTGGCTCACCGCGTCCTCTACCGCAATCGAGCGGCTCTTGAGCGCGATGACGATCGCGTCCACGCCCTCAGAGGCGAACGCCTCCTCGGGCACGCCGTTAAACATCACCACTTTCCAGCCGGCGTTCACCATAAAGCTGGCGATATCCGTGGCACCGGTAAAGTCATCGGCGATAACGCCTAACCTGATCATACTTTTTCCCTTCGTGCTCAATGAATGGTACATACTGCTTTTATGTATTTATAAATGCAAAGTACATCCGTGTTAATTTGTGGTTAAGCTCACAAATTTAGCCCCCGGATACCTATCGTTACTGATTGCGTTAAGCTGGGTAATGAAAGCAGAAAAGAGGGAGTAAACCGCTCAGAGATTCTTGCTCCGCTAACTGGCTGAAATCTAACAGCCTTGCGTAAATGTGATTTTTTTGTGTAATAAATGTGATCTGCATCCCCTTTCTTTCAGTGCATTTATTGGTATAAAAATGCAATCGAAACTGACCCACTATTGGAGTGTATATGCGTATTCTGGTTTTGCCTTGCGACGGCATCGGCCCTGAAATCACCTCAGCTGCGGTAACCGTGCTGAACTCACTGGACAAAGCCTATGGCCTGGGTTTTGAGTTTGACTATGAGGATGTCGGCTTTAAAAGCCTGGAGCTGCACGGCACCACGCTGCGTCAGGAGTCGCTGGAAAAAGCGAAAACCTACGACGGCATTATTCTCGGCACCCAGTCGCACGCCGATTATCCGGCACCGGAAAAAGGCGGACGCAACGTCTCCGCCGGGTTCCGTATCGGCCTTGACCTCTACGCCAACGTGCGTCCGGCGCGCACCCGTCCCTTCCTGACCTCGAATATGAAAGAGGGCAAGACCATGGATCTGGTGATCATGCGCGAGGCGACCGAGGGCTTCTATCCCGATCGCAACATGACGCGCGGCTGGGGCGAAGTGATGCCCAGCCCGGACATGGCGCTCTCAACGCGTAAGATCACCCGTCACTGCTCTGAGCGCATCGCGCGCAAAGCGTTTGAGCTGGCGATGCAGCGCCGTAAAAAAGTCACCGCGATCCATAAAGCCAACAGCTTCCATATGACCGACGGCCTCTTCCTGGAAGCGGTGCGCGACGTCGCCAAAGAGTTCCCGGAAGTAGAGCTGGACGATCTGCTGGTCGACGCCTCAACGGCACACCTGGTGCGTAACCCGGAGCGCTTCGACGTGCTGGTCGCCACCAACTTCTATGGCGACATCATCAGCGACCTGGCGAGTGAGCTGTCAGGCAGCCTGGGTCTGGCTGGCTCTATCATGGCCAGCGACACCCACTGCTGCGCGCAGGCGCAGCACGGCTCCGCGCCGGATATTCAGAATCAGGACAAGGCCAACCCGGTGTCGATGATCCTGTCGGCGGCGATGATGCTGGCGTGGTATGCGGAAAAGCATAACCAGCCAACCTTCCTGAAAGCGGCGCAGGAGATTAACCGCGCCATCGACGAAGTGCTGGAAAATCCCGAAACGCGCACGCCGGATCTGGGCGGCAACTGCGGCACCAAAGCGTTCGCAGAGCACGTGGCTGCGGCCATCCGCGCGTAACGGCTGGCGTCAGGCTGCTGCACTGGCAGCAGCCTGTTTTCATGGAGAACATCATGAACCAACGCATTGTGTTGATCCACGCGACGCCGCTGGCGGTGGCACCGGTCAACAACACCTTCGCGCAGCAGTGGCCCGAGGCGGAGATCGCTAACCTGCTGGATGACGCCCTGAGCGGCGATCGCGGTAAGGTCGCGGCGCTGACGCCTGAGTTTTACCAGCGTATCGATGCGCTGGTGGATTATGCGCTGTCGATGCACGCCGCTGCGATCCTCTTTACCTGCTCGGCGCTGGGCGAGGCGATCGACGCCAGCGCGCAGCGACACACGCTGCCGGTGCTGAAGCCTAACGAAGCGATGTTTGAAGCGGCCCTGGCGCAGGGCAAAGACATTCTGATGCTGGCAACGTTCGCGCCGGCCGTGCCGAGCATGGAAGCGGAATTTCACCAGCTCGCTGCCGCGCATGGCTCGACGGCGACACTGAGAACGCAGGTAGTGGCTGGCGCGCGCGACGCGCTGAGTGCGGGCGACGTTGACTATCATAATCGGCTATTGGCTGAGGCCGCGCGCCAGAACCCGCACGTCGACGCCATCGTTCTGGCCCATTTTTCGATGGAAGTCGCCTTCGAGGAGATAAAAGCGGCCGCCGCCTGTCCGGTATTAAGCAGCGCGCAATCCGCCGTCGCGAAATTAAAACGCCTGATGGCTTAATCTCTTTTCCAACCGTCAATAATAAAGGCCCACCGTGAACAGCCACTCTATTAAGGAGGAGGTGAAATATAGTGATATTTCATCTTCGCCGGACAGCCTGTTGCCGGAAAAAAGCTGCGACTGTCATCACCATATTTACGATCGGCGTTTTCCCTATGCGCCTGACGATACGCGCAATTTACCGGACGCGACGCTCGACGACTATTCGTGTTTTAAACAGCGGCTGGGTTTTCAGCGGCATGTGCTGGTGCAGCCCTCATCGTATGGCCTCGACAACCGCTGTCTGCTGGCGGCGCTGGCGCAGGCGGGCGACTGCGCGCGCGGCGAAGCGGTGGTGACGGATCGGGTCAGTGATGCCGAACTGGACACGCTTGGTCAGGCGGGCGTCACCGGGGTGCGCTTTAACTTCGGTGCAGGCAGCGCCACCACGCCGGAGATGATGCTGCCGCTGGCGCATCGGCTGGCGGAGCGCGGCTGGCACCTGCAGATCCACGCCTCCGCCGACCAGCTTTGGTCGCTGCGTCCGCTTCTGCTGCAGCTGCCCGGCAATCTGGTGATCGACCATGTTTTCCGTCTGCCGCAGCCCGAACCAATGGCGCATCCGGCCTGGCGGCTGGCGTGGGAATTGATCAACCAGGGACGCTGCTGGGTCAAGATCTCCGGGCTTTACCATCAATCGCGGCATGATGACGTTTCGGATATGTCCGCCGTAGTAAAAAGCTTTTTACATGAAGCGACAGAACGCGTGTTGTGGGGCAGCGACTGGCCGCACCCCAGCTTGATTAGCGCGAATAAAAAGATGCCGGACGATACATTAATTCTTTCCAAGATATTCCACTGGGCAAGTAGCGAACAGGTTCGGCACAAACTCTTTGTGGCAAACCCGGCTGAACTTTACCGATTTAATTAATCGACTGGCAGAAAAGGCCGAAATAATGGATACCTTACACTCCGCACCACGAAAAAATAAGCCGACGCATTATCGTTATATGATTTTGCTGATGGTGTTTCTCAGTATTGCGCTTAACCATGGCGATCGCGCCACTTTCTCTATCGCCGGAACGGATATGGTGAAAGCCGCCGGCCTCGATATTGTCGCGCTGGGCTATCTCATCTCTACCTTCACCTGGGCTTATGTGCTGGGGCAATATCCCGGCGGCTGGCTGCTGGATCGCTTTGGCTCGAAAAAGGTGCTGGTTACCGGTGTCTTCACCTGGTCGTTTTTTGTTTTCCTGGTGGGGTTCAGCACCGCGTTTGACAGCGTCTGGGTGACGCGCGTCATGATGTTCGGCTTTATCTTTATGATGGGGCTGATCGAAGCGCCGACGCTGCCGGCTAACTCGCGCTTTCTTGCCGCCTGGTTCCCGGCGCGTGAACGCGGCAAGGCCTCTGGCTTTACCACCGCCGCGCAATATTTCGCGCTGGTGGTCTTCCTGCCGCTGATGGGCTGGTTCTCCTATACCTTCGGCTGGGAATCGGTGTTCTGGTTTATGGGCGGCATCGGCATCCTGATATCGCTGCTGATGAGCCGCGTACTGGCGGACACGCCGAAAGTCCATCCGCTGGTCAACCATGCCGAGCTGGAATATATTCAGTCCGGCGGCGGGCTGACCAACCTCAAAGCCACAAAAAAAGGAGACACCAGCAGCAAAGGCTACACCAAAAAGCTGTTGACCAGCCGCCTGGCGCTGGGCGTCTATATGGGGCAGTTCTTTTTCACCGTGCTCTCCTACTTCTTCCTGACCTGGTTCCCGGTCTACCTGGTACACGACCGCGGCATGACCATCCTCAAGGCGGGGTTCGTGGCCTCCCTGCCGGCACTGTGCGGCTGTGCGGGCGCATTGCTGGGCGGGGTGCTGTCTGACTTTATGCTTTCACGCGGCTATAGCCTCTCTGCCGCCCGCAAAACCCCGATTGTCATCGGCATGTTGCTGGCCGTGAGCATGGTCATCTGCAACTACGTCGACTCCGCCTGGGTTGTGGTGGCGATCATGTCCCTCGCCTTCTTCGGCAAAGGTTTTGGTGCCATGGGCTGGTGCGTGGTCTCTGACTTCTCGCCAAAAGAAGCGGTGGGGCTGAGCGGCGGCCTGTTCAATATGATTGGCAATATCTCCGGGATCTTCACGCCGATTATCATCGCCTACATTATTAAGGACACCGGCTCCTTTAACGGCGCACTGATTTTCGTCGGTGTCTGCGCCTTCCTGAACCTCTGCTGCTATCTCTTTGTCGCCGGTAAAATCCAGCGGTTAAATTTCGAGACGAACCAGCAGGATCCTGACGCCCCTTTCCCGGAGGAACCGCATGTCAATCACCGCTGATTCAGAAGTCCGTTTCGCCATTAACCTCGGCAACGCCGTTCTGGCCAACACCCTGCCAGACGGCGCACCAGGCGGCATTACCGTTGATATCGCCCAGCGGATCGCGGCCGCGCTGGGCAGCCAGGCGCGGTTCATCACTTACCCCACCGCGGGAAAAGTCGTGGACGACGCGCAAAACAGCCGCTGGGATATCGCGTTTCTCGCCGTCGATCCCAAACGTGAAGAGGTGCTGCGCTTTACGCAGCCCTATATTCAGATTCAGGGCACGGTGCTGGTGAAAGCGGAAAGCAGCTGGCAGAGCGTTGACCAGATGGATCAGCCGGGCGTGGTGATCAATGTCGGCAAAGGCGCCGCCTACGATCTGCATCTGACGCGGCAGCTGCAGCACGCTACGCTGAACCGGCTCGACTCTTCCCAGGCGGCGATTGATGCGTTTCTGAGAGGAGAAGGCGATATGGCAGCCGGCATTCGTCAGCCGCTGACGCGCGCCGCCCGCGAACAGGCGGGCTATCGCGTCTTGCCGGACAACTTCGGCACTATCAATCAGGCGATCTGCGTGCCACGCCAGCAGCCGTCTCGCCATGAAAAGCTCGTTGAGCTGCTGACCCAGTGGCAACAGGACGGCAGCCTGCAGTCCATCATCGACCGCCACCTGGCTGACGCCTGAGCCTCCTGCAAAGCGTTCTCGTTCTGAGAACGCTCTCTTATTCAAGGTTCAATTTTCAATCTCTTTCTGGCGTGGCACGTTATCCATCTGAGAACATAACAACGCTGTGATGACGGAAGGTTTGTATGACATCGCCCTTATCTCTGGAACGCTCAACGCTGGTCATTGATGGCCACCCCTTTCAGTTTCTCGATCTGACCCAGCTTCTGCCGCTCGATCGGCTGCAGCGCCTGCCGTTCAGCCTGCGTATTTTGCTGGAGAACGTCGCGCTGCGCTCGCCGCAGGCGCTGCCCAACTTTTTACGCATGCTGCAGGGCGAAGAGGCGCCGGGAGAAGTCGCGTTTTATCCCGACCGCCTGATGTTTCACGACACCACCTGTTTGCCCGCCCTGGCAGACTTTGCAGCGATGCGCGATCTCACCGCCGAACTCGGCGGCGATCCGCAGCGCATTAACCCGCACATCCCGGCGGTGCTGACCATCGATCACTCGGTGATTGTCGAAAGCTACGCCTCCGCCGACGCGCTGGAGCAGAATCTGCAGTTCGACTTTCGTCGCAACGCCGAGCGCTATCGCTTTATTCGCTGGGCCGAGCAGAGCCTTGATAACTTCCGCGTGATCCCACCGGGCACCGGCATTATTCATCTGATGAATCTGGAGGCTATCGCGGAGATCGTCACGGTGGACACGCGGGAAAGCGTGCCGCTGCTGCACGCCGACTGCATGGTGGCGACGGACAGTCATACGCCGATGATCAACGCGCTGGGCATTCTGGGCTGGGGCGTAGGCGGACTGGAAGGTCAGGCGACGCTGGTCGGCGAACCGGTGACGCTGCGCTTTCCTGAGGTGATCGGCATTTCGCTGTCGGGCTCGCTGGCCGCTGACGTCAGCGACAGCGATCTGGCGCTGCATATTACCCGCCTCCTGCGCGAAAAAGGCGTGGTCGGCAAGTTCGTCGAGTTTACCGGCCCCTCACTGCATCTGCTGCCGCTGGAGTCGCGCGCTACCATCGCCAATATGGCGCCGGAATATGGCGCTACGGTGGTGTTTTTCCCTTGGGATCAGCGCAGCGCCGACTATGTGCAAATGACCGGGCGCAGCGAAGAGAAGCAGGCGATCATTCACGCCTATATGCAGCAGCAACACCTGTGGCGCTCGCCGGAGACGCCGACGCCTGAATTTACCCAATTGATAGCGCTGGATCTCGGCAGCATCGAACCCTGCATGGCGGGACCGGTGAATCCGCATCAGCAAATCCCACTGAGCCGCGCCGCAGAAAGCTTTCGCGACAGCCTGACGGCTGAGGCGCGTAACCAGCGCTGGCAGCACGCCGCTTATCCGCAGGCGATTGAACAGGGCGCTATCGCCATCGCCGCCATTACCAGCTGCACCACCACCGCAAACCCGTGGCTGGTGATCCAGGCGGCGCTTTTCGCGCGCAACGCCGCGCGGCACGGCCTGAAGCCCAAACCCTGGGTGAAAACCTCGTTCTCGCCGGGATCGCGCGCCGTTACCGACTATCTCAGCGCCTGCGGCCTGCTGAGCGAGCTGGAGAAGATCGGTTTCGACGTCACCGGCTACGGCTGCATGACCTGCATCGGCAGCTCCGGCGCGCTGCAGCCTGCCATGGAGTCGCTGGTGAACGAGGGGTTGCAGGCGGTTTGCGTGCTGTCGGGCAACCGTAACTTTCCCCGGCGCGTCAACCCCAGCCTCGGACACGGCTATCTCACCTCTCCGGCGCTGGTGATCGCCTGGGCGCTGGCGGGCCATATTTCCCATGATATGATCCACGACGCGCTGGGCTACGACGCGCAGCAGCAGCCGATCCGCATGCGGGATTTGATGCCGACGCGCGAAGAGGTTGAAGAGTGGGTCGATCGCGCCATGAAGCGGGAATTTTACGTCAAACGTCGCGAGATTATCTGGCAGGGCACGCCGCACTGGCAGCAGATCGCCGCGCCGGGCAGCATGCACTATCCGTGGGAAGCCCGTTCGACCTACCTGCGTCGTCCCGGTTATCTGCAACGTCTGCCGCGCGATCCCGCTGCGCCGCTGTCGTTGCGCGACGCGCGCCCCTTTTTGTGGTTCGGCGACGACGTCACTACCGACCATATCTCGCCGGCCGGCGCTATTCCGCCGACCAGCCTGGCGGGAAAATGGCTGCTGGAACACCATGAGGATCCGCAGGATCTTAATCTCTACTCGACGCGACGCAGCAATCATGAGGTGATGGTGCGTGGCGCCTTCACCAACAAAGCGCTGGCGAACCGCCTGCTGCCCGCAGAAAAACGCGGCGGCGGCGGTTTCGCCTGGGATGCCGACCATCAGCAGATCCTGCCCGCTTATGAAGCCGCCCAGAGCTGGCTGGCGCGCGGTGTGCCGCTGGTGGTGTTCGCCGGCGAACGCTACGGCGCCGGCTCCAGCCGGGACTGGGCGGCGAAAGCTCAGGCGCTGATGGGCGTTAAGGCGGTAGTGGCGGAGAGCTTTGAACGCATCCATCGCACCAACCTGATTGGCATGGGGATCCTGCCGCTGCACTTCTGCGCGGGCGAGGCGGCGCGCTTGCCGGAGATGGATGGCAGCGAAACCCTGGACTTTATCGGGCTAGAAACGTTACAGCCCGGCAGCACGCCGCTGCGGCTGCGCATCCGCCGTGATACGACCCTGCTCGGCGAATTCGCGCTGAACGCGGTGATAGACTCGCAGCAGGAGCTTAGCTATCTGCTGCACGGCGGCATCCTGCCCTTCGTCATCCAGCAAACTCTGAAAGGCTGACTATGCGTTACGATCTGGTCTCGTTATCTCTCTTTGTCGCCGTGGCGGAAACGCAAAACCTGACCCACGCTGCGCGGCGCAAGCATACCGCGGTGTCAGCGGTGAGCAAGCGCATCACCGAACTGGAACAGCAGGTGGGCACTCAGCTGATGCTGCGCCTGCCGCGCGGCATCGAGCTGACGCCGGCGGGACATTCGCTGCTCTATCACGCGCGTCAGATATTCCGCAATCTGGAGCAGATGGAAGAGGAGCTGAACGACTACGCCGCCGGGATCCGCGGCCATATCCGTATCTTCACTATTTCAGCGGCGCTGATGCACTGTCTGCCGCGCGCCATCAGCCAGTTTCTGCTGCACTATCCGCAAACCGATATCGATATTGAAGAGCAGACCGGCATCGGGGTAGTACAGGGACTGCTGGAAGGCAACGCCGATGTCGGCATCTTCTCCAGCTGGACGCCCGCGTCCGGCATCGACGTCTGGCCGTGGCAGCAGGATCAACTCTCTGTGCTGGTGTGGCACGGCCATGCGCTGGCGTCGCACGCCTCTCTGCAGCTGGCCGATCTGCTTGATGAGAAGATGGTGGGGCCGCACCGCGACAGCGCCGTCAGCCATATTCTGGAACGCGAGGCGCGCAGGCTGGGCAGGACGCTCAGCATCGGGCTGCGCGTCAGTAGCTTTGTCTCCATGGCGGAGCTGGTCAGCCAGCAGCTGGGCATCGCCATCCTGCCGGTGAATGAGATCGCGCCCGCCTCGCTGCACCGAGGTGTGCGGGCGATTCCGCTGGCGGAACCCTGGGCGAAGCGGGGGCTGCTGGTGGGCGTCAAGGCGCATGCGCTGGCGTCGCCCTCGGTGAAAACCCTGATTGAAAGCCTGACCGCCGCGAACAGACGCGGTCAGGAGGAGGAAGGGCCAGGCAGCGTGGTTACTCTGCGCTAGCGAAGCAGATACAGGTCGGGCTGGCCGTGACAATCGTCTGGTCACGCCTGTGCAGCAGGCCGGTTTGCGCATCGACGTCAAATACCTGAATGGTGTCGGACTCCTCATTCGCGCTGAAGAAGCGGCAGCCGTCAGGCGAAAGCGTGGTGAAGCGGGGAGTTTTGCCGCCGCAGTCCACCCAGTCAATCACGCTGAGCGTGCCCTCCTGCGCATCCACCGCAAACACGCCGATGCTGTCATGACCGCGATTCGCCGCGTAAACAAAACGGCCGCTGGGATGCACCTCAATTTCGCTGGCGTCGCTGCGCGTTGAATAGCCCTCAGGCAGTGCGCTCAGCGTCTGCCTGAGCGTCAGCGCGCCGCGCTGGGCATCGACATCCAGTACCGTCAGCGTGCTGCTCAGCTCGCTCAGGCCGTAAAGCCATTTTCCGCTGGGGTGAAAGTCGACATGGCGCGGCCAGCTGCCCGGTGCAAGCCGGATTTCATCCAGCAGGTGTGCTTCACCCTCATGCCAGCGATAAAGCCGGATCATATCGATGCCGTTGCCCGCCGCGCGTCCCTGTATCGGCACGGCGAAAAGATCGCTGCCGGGCGCAAAGACGATCTCATGCGGTCGGGACAGGCTTTCCGGCGCTTCCAGGGTGGTGGGATGGCCGGGAATGCGCGCCAGCGAGTGAGGCGGCTGCAGCCCTTGTTGCTCAATGGCGAGCGCCGCGATATTGCCCGCTTCATGGTTGGCGATTAGCAGATACTGACCATCAGGCGTCAACGCCGCACTGACGGGGTTATTGCGCCGCTGCGGATCGAGATCGGGATGTGAATGACGCGGGCCGGTGGTCTGTTGCGTCAGCAGGCTCAGCAGGCCGCTCTCTGGGTGGCGCTGCCAGACGGCAACGATATCCCCGTCGCCATGCAGCGCGTAGAGACGCTGACGACGCGGATCCAGCGTCAGCCATGACGGGTTTTCCTGCACCGATTCGACGCGCTGAATAAGACGCCACTCACCATCCGGCAGCACCTGATAGACCTCAATCCCTTTTCCGCGCGCACCGCGCCAGGCGGACGTACGGCAACCCACATAGGCAAATGTCATGTCAACCTCCAGAATTAATGCATTTATAATAATATAAGTGCATTAACCATCATGTGACCATCCTCACGCCACTGTCTGAAACCAGCAAAAATAGTGATCAAAAATGGCCTTGAGTCGCTGCTAAATGCACAATTTTTTCAAAAGCAGTTTTACCCGCTCATATTGCATCATTGCATTTACATATCTTTAAAAGCATAAATTAACCGATCCTGTTCACATTTTCAACGCGGGCAGATTGCAGAAAAAGCGAGCTCACCGCTTACTGTTAATGCGAAGTAAACGAATGTTAAAAAAATGCATCTGGGAGTAAGGGTATGACCCAACGTATCGCGTATGTCACCTCTGGAATGGGCAGTCTCGGCACGGCAATCTGCCGTCGGCTGGCTAAAGATGGATTCAAAGTCATCGCCGGCTGTGGCCCCAATTCAAAAAGAAAACAGCTCTGGCTGGATGATAATAAAAAGCTGGGCTTCGATTTTATCGCCTCTGAAGGCAATGTGGCCGACTGGGATTCTACTGTTAAGGCCTTTGACAAGATCCGTCAGGAGATCGGCGAAGTAGATGTGCTGATCAATAATGCCGGTACCGCGCGTAACGCGTTATTTCGCGATATGCAGCCACAGGAGTGGCAAGCGGTGATCGATACCAATATGAACTCCCTGTTTAACGTTACTCGCCAGGTTATCGACGGCATGATGTCGCGCGGCTGGGGACGCATTATCAATATCTCCTCGCTTAATGCGCAAATCGGCACCGTCGGGCAGGTGAACTACTCCACGGCAAAATATGCGGTGCGCGGCTTTACCCGCGCGCTGGCGCGTGAAGTCTCCGCGCGCGGCGTCACCGTGAATACCGTGTCGCCGGGCTATCTCGCCACCAGCAAGCTGAAAACTGTTACGCCGGTGCAGGTGATCGATAAAATCGTGCAAGAGATCCCGGTACGCCGCCTCGGCTCGCCGTCAGAGATCGCCTCTATTTGCGCCTGGCTTGCCTCGGATGAATCGGGCTACGCCACCGGCGCGAATTTCTCCGTCAACGGCGGTATGCATATGAGCTAATTTTCCGCGCCGTAAAAAATATAACGACGACAACTTTTATCGCGCCTTATTTATAAGGGCGCTGGAGGCTCTTATGCTCTCTTTGCTGGGTTACGGCATGATCGTGGTCTTTATGATCCTGATTATGACTAAAAAGCTTTCTGCTCTGGTTGCACTGACAATTATTCCCATTATCTTCGCATTAATTGCCGGTTTTGGCGGCGAGATGGGCGAGATGATGATAGAGGGATTAAAGAAAGTCGCGCCGACCGCGATTATGGTGATCTTCGCCATTCTTTATTTCAGTACCATGTTCGATACCGGTTTATTTGATCCCATTATTCGCTTTTTCCTGCGGATAATTAACGGCGATCCCGTTAAAGCGGTGATGTGCAGCGCGGTGCTGGCAGCGATGGTTTCACTGGATGGCGACGGCTCCACCACCTATATGATTTGCGTCACCGCGATGCTGCCGCTGTTTAAACGCATTCGTCTCGATCCACTATCGCTGACCTGCGTGGTATTCCTGGCCGGCAGCATCACCAATCTGCTGCCGTGGGGTGGGCCGCTGGCACGCGTGGCGGCCTCGCTAAAAGTGGAGTCGAGCGATCTCTTTATCCCCCTCATCCCGTCGATGCTATGCGGCTTTATCGGCGTCCTGGTGCTGGCATGGTATATCGGCATTCGCGAGCGTCGTCGCCTGGGCAAACTGAGCATTCAGACCCACGCTGACGGTTCAGTAGTGGAAGAGGACGCGGAGAGCTATCTTCCCGCTATTAATGAGGTGAACGAAGAGCTGCGCCGGCCTAAACTGTTCTGGCTGAATGCCGGCCTGACGCTGGTACTGATGGCGTCGCTGGTAATGGAGCTGCTGCCGCTGTCGGTGCTGTTTATGGTCGCCTTCGCGCTGGCGCTGCTGATCAACTATCCGCATCTGGATGCGCAGCGTCAGCGCATTGCCGCCCATGCGCCAGCCGCGCTTAATCAGACCTCGATCTTCCTCGCTGCGGGCATCTTCGCCGGGATCCTGTCCGGCACCGGCATGGTGACGGCGATGTCCGGTTCACTGCTGGATATTCTGCCGCAGTCGTGGGGGCCTTATCTGGCACCGATTACCGCGCTGATCAGCCTGCCGGGCACATTCTTCATGTCGAATGACGCCTTCTACTACGGCGTATTGCCGGTGCTGGCGGAAGCGGCGAAGGCGTACGGCATCGAACCAATTGAAATTGGCCGCGCCTCGCTGGTAGGCCAACCGGTGCACCTGCTCAGTCCGCTGGTGGCGTCAACCTATCTGCTGGTGGGGCTGGCGGGTGTCGAGTTCAGCGACCATCAGAAATACACCTTTAAGTGGGCGTTTCTGCTTTGCATGATCTTCCTCGGGTCGGGCCTGCTGTTAGGGCTGTACCCCATCTACTCGACCGTGGCATAAGGGAAAACGGCTCAGGGAGTGAGCCGTTTATTCTTCAGGCTTCCGCGCTGATACGGCGCATTTTTTTATTTTCCAGCGCCACCGCCAAATGCTGCTTCATCATGTAAGAAGCTTCGATACGCTGCCCCGACTCAATCAGCGCCAGCAGGCGCATATGATCCTTGACCTCAGCGTAGTAGCGGCTGCGATCGTCCATAATGCGGTAGTCCATCAGCATACGCATACGGTTGACGTTGCGCAGCGAGATTCCAAAGAAGGGGTTGTTGGAGAAGCCGATCACTGTCTCGTGAAAGCGGTAGCCGGCCAGCTGCAGCTGTTTTGGCGACAGGCGCTCAATGCCGTTGTCGAGCAGCATCTCCAGCTCGCGGCGAATCTCGTCGATCTTCTCTTGCGGCGCGTTGAAGGTCGGCTCCAGAATCGCCATCGGCTCAATGACCATACGAAAGCTGAAAATGTTTTCCAGCGCCGCTTTGGTTTTTGCCACCGGCAGAAAACGCCAGCCGTAACCCTGTTTGCGCTCCACCCAGCCCTCGCTGATGCCGCGCGCCAGTAGCGTTGAGAGCTGGCTTTTGGTCAGGTTGTAGCGCTTCATCAGGTAGAGTTCGGTGACTTCCGCTTCGATGTTATCCTGCAGCCAGTCTTCCGCCAGCTGATAATACTCCGGCAGATCGCTGCCGTCGGCGGGCGTGGGCTCGTCATGCTGTTGCGGTGCATAATCCTCTTTGACAAAAAAACCGCGGTTGAGCCTCTGTTGCAGAACGCCTTTCTGCTCCAGATAGACCAGCGCTTCGCGCACCGGCGAGCGCGAGACGTCAAAGGTTTCGGCCAGCTTCGGCACGCTGAGATGCGCGCCAGGCACCAGTTTGCCGGCATCGATCAGGCCAACGATTTTTTGCGCAAGCCGCTCAGTCAGGGCGCTAATCTTCATGTTTTACACTCAGTAATAGGGAAATAAATGCAATATTAACCCTAATTGTTGCATTTTAAATTTTCAAAAAGCAATGTTTCAAAACAATATTTGTGAACGGTGACGCATTAGTCATGCTTATCCACTATTCAGGCGCCTGTCGCTGTTGCATATATCAGGATTGCTGCTTATTGAAATGAAATACTGAGGAAAGGAGATGGACAATAAAATCGACTTAATCACCGGCGCGTCTGACGACATAGCCTTTGAAATAGCGAAACAGTTTGCTCAAAGGGGCTATGTTATCTTGCCGTGGCGCGAAATAAAGAGGAAGTAAATAAGTTCTGCAGTGAGCTTCGCAGATCGGCTAATCACGTTTATACGGTGGTGAATAATAAAAGTTCCTTTGTTTAAAATAACAATATTACAATAGTAGATTTATGCATGTAATTATTAAAAAGAGCTATGTCTATTCCCCACTGTTTATGTCTTTTGCAGATATAATGTGTTTTTAAAAAAGCGTAATTTTTTTAAAATTCTTTTTGCGCGAAAGAAAAATAAAATATCAAAGAAAAAATGACAAAGTTATTAAATTACTTCTGGTAAAATTGCTTTTTAATAAGAAATGAAGCGATTATTATATTTGTTTATGATTGCGATAAATAATAATAACCATTTTAAATTAATAATATAAATAAAATGGTTTAATTGCGATATGTGCATTATGGTATTGATTTACCTATAACTTGATAATAAAAACATATAGATTGCTCTGCATTGCTTTGATTTATAAGACATATACTTTAATGCATCTCTTTAAAGATAAATTTTTAGTTTTATTTATTGTCACTTTTAGATTCTGCAGTTAGACAATTTTAGAGAGAGGCGGAAAAAATGTTTTTATTAAAACGGTAAAGTTCAGTGTATTTTATATACTAAAATATTACCGGGTAAATATGAAAGTCAATATGGCTGGCATTTTGGGAGTACTTAAATGACATAAGTCACTTAGACACTGCTCCTGCTAATCTACTTATTAAAATGCTCGGTATCATGCCGTTTGACAATGCCGCCGGCGAACTGGATGACGCCCAGGCAGTGACGCTCCTTAACACCAATATTCTGGGCCCGGTGCGCGTCAGCGCGGCCTTTATTGAGCACCTGAAGCAGCAGCCGGATGCGGTGCTGATCAACAACAGCTCGGTGCTGGCCTTCCTGCCGCTGGCGACCAATGCGCTGTACTCTGCCACCAAGGCGGCTATCCACTCTTATACGCTGTCACAGCGCTTCCTGCTGCGTGGTACCGGCGTGAAGGTGATTGAGATCTCTCCGCCGTGGGTGGATACCGACCTGATTTACAAGAGCGGCGACCCGCGCGCCATGCCGCTGGGTGAGTTCATCAGCGAGACCTTTGACAAGCTGGGCACCGACACCATCGAAGCGATCGTTGACCGTGTGCTGCCAGTCCGGGATAACCCCGGTGCCGACGAGCATACCCTGGTGAACCAGTTCAACCAGTCGGTCGCGGATAACCCGATTCCTGTTCAGTAAAAACATCAGGGGCGTACTGCCCCTGTTTTTTATGCCGGAGTGAATATGAACGCTGTCATCACCTCTTCCCAGCGCCGCGCCCTGCGCGCACTGAGCCTCGCTTACTTTGTTCAGGCTACCGGTGCCCTCTCTGTCGCCGGCAGCCTGCCCGCTATCTCAGCGGCCTGGCAGTTGACCGATGCGCAGAGCGCACGCTTACTGAGCATTTTCGGCCTCACCTTTGCGCTGGCCGCCCCGTTGGTTCAGATTCTCTTTGGTCAGCTGCACCGCCGCCAACTGGTGCTCACAGGCATCGGGCTGTTTGGGCTGGGCGCATTCGCGTTTGCCTTGTCCCCGGCTTACAGCGCGCTGGTGGCTTCCCGCGTGCTGATGGGCGTGGGCGCGGGGTTTATCGGCCCGGTGCTGGTTGCACTGGGTTCAGAGCTGGTGCATGAGCAGCAGCGCGGGCGGGCTATCGGCATGGTGCTCCTGGGGGTCTCTATGGCGAGCCTTGCCGGGATTCCGCTTGCCGCGTGGGTTGCCGGCCTGTGGGGAGCGAAAGCGCTGTTTGCGCTGGTCGGGCTGGTGAGCCTGCTGAGCGGGCTGAACATCCTGCTGACGGTACCGGATGGACATGCGGGGACGCGCACCCGGTTCTCTGACATGGCGGGCGTGCTGTCTGAGGGGAAATACCTGGCCGCATTCCTGGTGGTATTTTTCATCACCTCCGGGGTTTACAGCGTTTACGCTTTTATCGCCCCGCTCATTCGCGATGCCTACGCCGGCGGCCCGCAGGCTGTCTCCGCGGCGCTGGCAGTGCTGGGCGTCGCCGGGGTGCTGGGGAACCTTTGGGTCACACGCGCCGCGAGCCGCTTTACGTCTGAGAAGCTGTTGATGACCGGCATGACGCTGCTGATCGTCGACACGGGGTTAATCACCCTGCTGCCGAAAACGCTGGGCGTGCTGCTGGTGGCGCTCATTTTCTGGGCCTTTGCCACTGACCTGCTCTGGCCCAGCCAGCAGCGCAGGATTGTCGAACTGTCATCTGCCCGGCATCGCGGCATTGCGCTGGCGCTGACCAGTGCCTTTATGTTTGGCGGGATAGGCTTTGGCTCGGCAGTGGCCTCCTGGGTTTATCCGGTGGCGGGTTTTTACGGCCTTGCCGGTCTGTCTGTGGCCTTTATTCTGCTGGCTCTGCTCAGTCTGGCGCTGTCTGAAAAATTCAGACATCCCCCGGCAATCGCTGCGCCTTGTAAAAGTGATGCCTGAGAGAGAAATCTTATCGATTTACTGCGGTTACCCCTTACCTGTATATTCCGGCACACATTTTTATAGGGATATACGTTAAATGATGCCAAAACTTCTCCTTCCGTCGGTGCTGGTGGGTGTGTTACTGCTCTCGGCCTGTTCAGGGCCACAAACCAGCGTCAGTCAACATGCACGCCATATGGCTTATCAGTTAGCCGGCCTCCATTTTGATCCGAACACCCAGCCATTAACGACGGACAATGCCCGGCGGATGGAAAAGTTCCTTAGCCAATTTTACGACCTCGGGAAACAAGACCGGGTGGCCGGCCTGACGGCAGAGCAGGCACAGCAGCGTGTGGCAAGTTTTTCCCAGGCTCAGGACGGTGCCACGGACCAAGAGGGGCCGTTCAGTCCCGTTACGCAGAAAAGCGCTTTTATTAACCACGAATACGAGGCAGATCAGCCAGAGAAACGCAGCAAGCTGCTGCTGGAGGGGGCGATTGCGACCTATTGGGATGGGTATCACGGTAAGCCATAATAGCCGCACTATGGCGTGCGCCGGTGCTGCCGGGCGCGCCCTGTCGTGAGGCCACACCACGCAGCGGCATTGATTAAGTATGAAGTCATATTTATGAAGTATGATGTAATACGTATAAAACTATTATCTTACAGGCCGTTAGCCATTGCCGGGAACCGCCGCCTGCCGCGTGTTTACGGCCAGCGACTACCCCTGGCCTGAGCGCGTATCTCACCTGCTCAGGCCATTTTCCCGCCTGTTACATCACCGTGCTTTTCAGGCCGACCACCTGCCACTGTTCCCCGGTTTTCGCCCAGGTACGTAAGTGATGAAACCGGCCATCCGCTTTCTGGCCGGCATAGCTGCCGGTAATCAACAGGCAGGTATCGACAATCAGGCAGTGCGGATATTCACAGGCGTTGAATGACTCCCGGACAATCGATTCAATCTGAATCGTGCCGGAAGTGTGCATTTCTATATCCTGCGCCTTGGCCACTTGTTGGCCGGTATGGTTAATAAAGATCAACGAGTCTGCGATCAGCCGGCCAAGCGCGGCGGTATCTGAATTGATCATTGCTTCAATGAGCGTGTCTTCAAGCATCAGCGACGTTTGCATAATCCTCCTTAAAATCAGCGGGCGTCCGCTCCCCTGCGGTAAGCCTGCATCGTTTTTTCGTGCCAATCAGCCATAGCGTTCTATCATCAGTGCTGAACGCGTTTCCAGCCTGACGCGGAGTATCGCATCAATCCTGGCGCAGTCAGGAACACCCTTTCCACGTATTCATCAGGTACGAGGTCAATATGGCTCCAGTCACCCGAAGGACATTACTGGTTGCATCAGGCTCGGCAGCCCTTCTTTCAGCATTGCCTATCTTGCCCGCCGGGGCACAGGCACCTGCGATGCCGCCTGTGCGGTTTGTGCAGACCAACGGCATCCGCTTGGCAGTACATGACGCCGGCTCAGGGCCGGCCATTGTTCTGTTGCACGGTTTTCCTGGGCTGGCTTACACCTGGCGGCACCAAATCCCTGCGCTGGTGTCAGCGGGTTACCGGGTGATCGTGCCGGACCTGCGCGGCTATGGCCAAAGCGACGCACCGGCGGCCATTGAAGCCTATGACATCCAGCAACTGACCGCTGACATGACAGGCTTGCTTGATGTGTCCGGTGTCGATAAGGCTCTGTTTATGGGGCACGACTGGGGCGGAATGTTGGCCTGGCAAATGCCGCTTATCCATCCCAAACGGGTCGCCGGAGTGATCGGCGTTAATACGCCGTTTATGCCACACTGGACACTCTGGCTGCACCCTGATCTTGTGGCGGCAGCGCAGCCTGAACGCAGGGGCTGGGTTATTAACCCTAACGTTGATCCCATTGTTCAGATGCGGCAGGTTTACAGCCCGGAGATGTACGTCCTCATGTTTGAGGACGGCAAGCGTGCAGATACCGCAATGGCGCAGGATATACAGGGTACTCTGCGGAATGCGTACCGCAAAGACCTGATGACCGCGGCGGAGTGGGATGCGTTGCCCCCTGAGGTCGCGAACATGGAATATTACGGGAAGCCCCTGCCCAGGCAGTTTCCAGGGCATGATGTCCTGACGGCTGCAGAACTTGATGTGTATACGGCACAGTTTAAGCGCACAGGTTTCACTCCTGCCATCAATTGGTACCGCAATATTTCCCGGAACTGGCAGGCAGGCCGCACGCTTGAACAGACCATACGGGTTCCTGCATTGATGATCTCGGCTGCCAATGATGTGGTGCTCAGGCCTGGCATGGCCGAGGGAATGGAAACTTACATCCCGGATTTGGAAAAAAAGGTTATTGCCGATTGCTGGCACTGGACGCCGGAAGAGAAGCCGGCCGAGCTGAACCAATTAACGTTGTCATGGCTCTCGCGTCGTTATCCAGCCGGTTGAAGGCAGAAAGGTGTACGGTTGGGTGTTAACAGGCCGGAATACCCAACCGTACACAATAACTTATCAGGATCACCGGGGCTGCCGGCGAGGCCAATAAATTTGTAATGATGATTTTATTGACCCAAGCCACATTAAATAGCTTATAGACTCCGAATCGAATGCTGAATTGCGGTAAGTACCCCAAGACGATGTTGAGCGCCGCTTAACTTCACATAGCGGTCCTTCTCAGAACGCGAGCCAACAAACCTGGCAGCAAAACCAGCAGTAAACTTTTTCTCTTCAGTTAATGAACTGACTTCGGCTGTTAGCGACTCAATATTTTTTATTAGCTTCCCTTGATGTTGTACAGAAGTGCGAAGTATTTCCAAACAGAGTTCACGACAACGTTCAGTTACGGCACTATTCTGCAATAGCTCAATCACAACCTCATAATGACCTTTACCCGCCAGTACCCACTGCTGGGCAGGGGCCAGATGTGGATGAGCAGCCAACCGTTGCAATACATGCTCAGCGCCATGCATCAGTGCCGCCTGTACTTCCTCAGTGGCGGCAATATTCCCGGCAACGCCCAGTTGAGTCTGCTGATCCTGCGATTGCGCAAAAGTGAGCAATAATTCAACCCCAATATTGGGATTCATCGCCAGTTGCGCATTCACCATTTTGTCCTCTTTGGCGAGCAGCTGGTCAATGATTGCACGCGTGACATTGGGGTTTTTCGCTAACTCAACATGATGATTGCTAAAGCGGCTGCTCTTATCAAAGATGTGGTGTTGCAACTGCGCAGATAAAGCCGGATTGCTGGCTAACGCGGTAATTTCTGCGTAATTTCCTTTGGTTATCAGGCTTTCCTGTAGCTTAGGATCCAATGCGGTATTGGTGGCGAGGGCACAACGAATGTCGGTATCCGCCCGCATCATATAATGCTGCACCATCAACGATAACGATGGGTTTTTCGCAAGTTCCTTTTTGGTTTCAGACTGACTGGTTTTAAAGAGATAATTTTGAACATCACTCACTAATGTAAGATTACCTGCCAGTGACTGACGGACAATTTCTGACCCTTCGCTGGCCAAACGCTGTTGGATAGGTGGGTTCAAATCAGTATTCCGGGCAAAAATGGCCAGAATATCTTCGTCATGCACTTTACTGATGAATTGGTACTGCAACTCTGTGGGTAACGGTATTTCCGCCAGGCTACGAAGATCATTTTCATTGCCTGAATGAAGCCGTTCAACCAGTGTCTCAATGTCTGGGGTATTGGCATGGTTTCCTTGTACCTGATGCGTAAACGCCAGGGTACCCAATACTGAATGTTCTCTATCCATAGCGAGTTGCACAATGATTTGTTCTGACAAATGCCGATTTCCTGCCAACGCGCAACGCACACTGACATCACGATCGTTCACCAGTTTCTGCTGATGAGGCAGAGATAATGTTGGATTGCCTGCCAGCGCAGCACGAAGTTGCGGATTTTTGCTGTTTATATGCAGCTCACGATCCTCTTCGCTGAGATTCGGATGAGCGAGTAACGGCACCAACAACTTCACCTCCTGACGCTGGGCAAAATATGCCAGCATCCTGGCCGGGCAGTGACTGAGGCTTAATAGGCGCAGAATAATTTTGTCAGATAATTGCCCGGCTTTTGCCAGATCATATTGCAGGTTTTCGGGTGCATTAGGATGGCATATCGCCAATTCAAGCAGGCTTTCATCATGTTTTGTTTTGTTCTGTGCATCCACCAGATAGGCGGAGAGGATCTTCTCATCGCAGTTTGGATTATTCAGCACTGCACGCCGCACGTCCTGATTGCTGTCCTGCGCCAGCTGGGTAAGCAGATCAACAGTGCACTCTTCATGACTGGCCACGCGCAAGCGATCATGCGGATTAACATGATTTACAAGCGCGATCATCTGCGCGAGGCTTAATCCCTCCTGACATGACGCAGGTTTCAGCTTCATTTTCTCAAACAACACTTCATATTTGCTGACGCTGTCGCGCAGGGTTTCCCGCAGTGGCACGGTGTTATCAATAGCGTGAAGCACAGTATCGAAATTGAGTTCCGTGTTGCTCAGGAATGCTTGCTCACGAGCCTCATGCACCGCATTTTGAATATCCGCACCGGAAAAATCGCGACAGCGGCGTGCCAGCATCTGCTGCTGTGCTTCGCTGAAAGTATGCCAGTGAGTTTTCAGTTGAAGGCTAAGGATTGCCCGGCGTTCAGCAATATGAGGAAAGCCAACATAAAACACTTCATCAAAACGCCCTTTACGCAGCAGTTCCGGCGGCAGCACTTCAATATTATTGGCTGTTGCCACCACAAAGACTGCCCCTCTTTTTTCCTGCATCCAGGTCAGAAAATAGCCTAAAAGACGAGCGGTTACTTCGGATCCCCCCTGGCCGCCGATACCAACAAACGCTTTCTCCAGTTCATCAACCCATAACACGCAGGGGCTGATGGTTTCAGCCATCGCCAGCGCCCGGCGCATGTTATGCTCGCTCTCACCAACGTATTTACCCAGCAGCGAGCCGATATCTAAACGCAGTAACGGCAGATGAAACAGGCTGGCAACCGCTTTGGCCGTCAGCGATTTACCGCAACCTGGCATACCTGCCACCAATACCCCTTTGGGGGCCGGTAAGCCAAGTTGCTGAGCATCACCAAGACGTTTGAGGATGGCTGCTTTACGCTCCAGCCAGGCCTTCAGATTTTCTAAGCCCCCGATGTCCTGAAAGGTTTCCCGTACCTTAATCATCTCCAGCACGCCACTTTTGGCGATGATTTGTTCTTTTTCGCTTAGCAGCGTTTCCAACGCGTCGTCATTAAGCGCCTGGTGGTTCACGAGTGCAACCGACAGGGTTTGCTCGATCTCACGGCTGGTCAGCCCGGACAATAGGGCACTTAGCTGTTGCAACAACTCATTTTTCAGTGATATGCCCCGAACATTGGCAAAGCAAAGAATTTGCTGCTCAATGTCGGTGCGCTGGGGTAACGGCAAGGTAACCAAGGTCATCTGCGATTCTACCAGCGCCGGGATGGCAGCCCGCTCATCGACGCAAATCACCGCGCATTCACGCTGATGGTGGCGCTGAATGCGCAGCAGCAGTTGTTGCAGCCGTGCCGCGACCAGCGCGTTCCCTTCTAATGCCGCATGGGCGTTTTTGATAACAATCAGGGTGTTTTCCAAATCGTCATGCAGCAACTCTGCCAAATGCAGCGCCAGTTGCGGTGTCTGTTCGGCTGCCAGGCTGAGCGGAGTTTTATTTTGTGCGTTAACCCACCCCCAAGCCAGGTTCCACTCGCAAATCCGCATCCCGGTTTCTTTGGCCAGCGCGGCAATCAGGCTGTCGACACGTTCGTCCTCTGCACTTTGCAGATAAAATCCACCATGACCGGCAAGGATCCAAGTGTGCAGGCGGCTCATCATTTCAATATCCATGACTTCCCTTAGGCAAAAAGGTGCGATAACGCATTGCCAAATGCTTTCATGCCGCCGGCCAGCGTCTGACGGGCATTATTCACGAGTTGCAGGCTTTTACTGATCAACGATTTACGTCCTTTGTAGAATTGC
Source organism: Nissabacter archeti (assembly GCF_018257325.1). NCBI lineage: Bacteria > Pseudomonadati > Pseudomonadota > Gammaproteobacteria > Enterobacterales > Yersiniaceae > Nissabacter > Nissabacter archeti. The sequence continues at coordinate 74,882 of NZ_JAERKB010000013.1, read as the reverse complement.
TCCGCGACCTTGCTGCCGGCCATACCGCCAATAATGCCGCCCGCAAAGCCGCCAACAACGGAGCCTACCGGGCCAATCACCATGCCAATCGCTGCGCCCAGCGAGGCACCTTCGCCTGCCGCTACCAGTCCGGCTATTGCACAGAAGGTGGTATTGGTCATGCTGTCCAACGCCTCTTCTTTACTGATGTCTCCCCGATACAATTTCACCGCTATTCTGGTGTTATCCATCGCAACCGAAGCAATGGCAGCAATACGTCCGGCAGGGGTGTTCTGTACTACGCTGCCAAACAGCCCACGTCTGGCGGCGACCATTAATGCGCCTGAAGCGGATACGTTGAGCAATATCGATCCGGAGGTCATCAATGCATTGTTTATAAATGCTTTACCTTCTTCTTTCAGCGCCGGGTTTTTCTTGTTGTTCAGCGCATTCCAGCTGCGGCGCGCCAGAATTACGCCAGCCTGTAAACAAATGCTCAAACCCACTGCCACTGCCGCATCCTTACCGATACGTTTTGCGACTGTCAGCCCATCAGCACTTTTCCAATCCATTACATGAACGTTCTGTTTCTGCTGAACCTCATACTGCAGACGTTTCGCCTCTTCCTTGCTGAGTGGGGTAGATCTCACTCCCTCGAACTCAATGCTTTCGTGGGCAATACCTTTAAATTGTTCGGCATGGCCTTCTGGAACCAACTTACGCTGGAAAGCGTAATCGCCTTTTTCAAACAGGGTTTCACTGGCTTTTGCATCGCTGCCGTATTTCGACTGATAGCGGCGTACTACTTTGCCCCTACTGTCTTTGATTTGAATATCGACGGAGTTTTTGCCAAAGGGTTTGCCTGGGGTAAACACCAGCTCAGCCCGTGCGTCTGCACCACTGGCGACTGCATTGACGTTAAACGTGTTAACATGATGCGTTTCGGCAATAAAACCATCCAGATTGCGTGACTGGTTGAATCCCCCGTCGATACGCATGACTGTCGTCTGCATCTGCGCATTGGCGAGCATAAGAGCATCATCGATTATATTGCCGTAATCGCCGACGCTGAGTGTGCCGTGGCGCTGCGCCGATGCGGACAGCGATTTCGCCAGCCAATTTTCGCGCGATTTGCCGTTGTTGCGTGCGGCGTCCAAATCCTCATTAATTGCAGCATGGCGGGTTACGCTTGCCACAATGACTTCTGCATCACGCCTCATACTGGCATGATCGGGCCATAAGGCGGCGTGATGCGAAAATTGCTCCATCAACCACTGCATGGCATCAGCATCAGGGTGGTTGGCCGCTGCAGTCGTGAAGGCACTGATCACCTCACCCGCTGCGATAATGTCGCCCTCATGCTGTGTGAGCTCTGCGGTAATATCATCCGCTAATAACTGTTGGTAGCCATCGCTTTGCAGCAATTCAGCATTGATCGGAATGGGCAGAGTGGATTCTTGCGCTGTAGTGCCTGTCATAAATTCTCCTTGTTATTATTCATCGCCGTAAGGGCGTCTTCGAGTTCCTGCTTCAGGCGCATTTGCAGCCAGGCAGGCGACAAAATGGTGAGATGTGGCAACCAGTAACGGACGATAGCCAGGATCTGGCGGGCATCTGCTACTTTGCAGTGAAGGTGCAAACTGCCGTCCGGCGTACGGCTGATAATCTTTTGTGCAGGCAGTAGATCACGCTGTATGAACCAACTGGCGCTGTCGGCACTGGCGCATAGCTGTACCTCAAATTTTGCCAGGCTGAACCAGGCATCATCTTCTTGTTCCACTGCGATGACGGTTGCCGGATCGGGGGTAAAAGTGGTGTCGGAGATCGTCAGCCACTGAATATTTCCCAGCCGGAATGCTTTCAACATCCCCGACTCCATAGCGGCCAGATACCAGACATACTTAATATTCACCAGACGATAAGGCTCAACCCTGCGTAGTTTATTTTTGTAGAGAAATTCGCATAGGCGATTAAGGCTTACCGCCTGCTGTAATGGCGCGAAAATGCGCTCCAACGCCTCATCCTGACCATGTTCAATACCGGCATTTTTTATCAGGAACGGAGGATGCGCATCCTGACGTGCCCATTTAAGAAGCTGTTGAATTTTCTGGCCGGCAAACAGTGGCCATGAACCGGTGATGGCCATCAATTTAGTTAAATCGTTGTGGTGCAAAGAGGGAGCATACGTTGGCGATAACCGGTAGCTTTCACCGTTAATATGTTCTACCAACGGCTGCAACCGGTTGAGATCACGGAAAATGGTACGCTCAGACACGCCATATTTTTCTGCCAGCTGGCTGCGATAAACGGCAGGTTGCTGGTGGAGTGTAACCAGCATATCTGCCAGCCGGCTCGCCAGTTTGTCATGCGCTCCCATTTTTTTAACCACAGGATAACCTTGTGCTTGTTGGATGTGCCGATACCTTAGCGGGTGTCGCTGACAGGTTGTGTCATTGCACACCAGCCATAGGCCGGGATAAGTAAAAATGAGTATCGGCGGAGAGAGAGGGAAGCTTTAGGGGTGTTCGCCCTGGTTTTTCTGACGCGGCTTAATTCGTGTCTGTTCTTATTTCCAGAGAGCAATATATTTTTGGATTCCTGTTGTCAATATTTTAAGCGGCTTCCAACATGCGGTGGCCTCGCGGCAGTAAAACAACCCGCTCATAAACACGATCACCCGCGCGCTCACCTCAAAAAACCCGCCTATCGCCTGATTGATGAATATTACTCATTACAGCATTCGGTATCGCCGGGTAAAGAAGCGGCCGGGAACAGCTATATTCAAAAGTTAGGACTGACTATTCCCCCTTGTCATAACAGAAAGCGTCGACTGTTCCCTGGTTCACCTTTCAGCATCCCGGAGATCTGGCATGAGCAACCACGATAAGAAGGTTAATAAGGAACATCACGATGAGCCAGGTGACGGCAGCCAAAAAGCGCACTTTTGCCTGACGAGGCGCGAACTGCTGAAGGCGGGTACTGCCACCGTGGCGGTGGCGGCGGTCTCCTCTTCCACCATGCTGAGCGCCCGCGAACTCCCCGACACCCCGCCGCCTGCCATGTCTGACCTGAAAATGAAGGTTAACGGCGAGATCCGGCAGCTCAACGTGGATACGCGGACCACGTTACTGGATGCGCTGCGCGAACACCTGCACCTTACCGGCACCAAAAAAGGGTGTGACCACGGCCAGTGCGGGGCCTGTACGGTCATCGTGGACGGACGCCGGATTAATTCCTGCCTGACCCTGGCGGTGATGCATCAGGACGCGGAGGTCACCACCATTGAAGGCCTCGGCACGCCGGAAAACCTGCACCCCATGCAGGCCGCGTTTGTAAAGCATGATGGGTATCAGTGCGGTTACTGCACCCCCGGCCAGATTTGCTCCTCGGTGGCAGTACTCAAAGAGATCGAAATGGGCATTCCCAGCCACGTCACGCTTGATCTGGTTTCGCCCCCGCCCCTCACGCCTGATGAAATCCGGGAGCGCATGAGCGGCAATATCTGCCGTTGCGGGGCCTATTCCAACATCCTTGCGGCGATTGAGGATGTCGCCGGGAGGAAAGAATCATGAAAGCTTTTACCTATGAACGCGTCACCACGCCTGCCGACGCGGCGGCAAGCGCCCAGCGCATACCGGGCGCAAAGTTCATTGCCGGCGGCACCAACCTGCTGGATTTGATGAAGCTGGAGATAGAAACCCCGACCCATTTGATCGACGTTAACGGCCTGGCGCTGGATAACATCACGCCGACGGCTGACGGCGGGCTGCGGATTGGCGCGCTGGTGCGTAACACCGATCTGGCGGCTGACCCGCGCATACGCCGCGATTATGCCGTGTTGTCGCGGGCGCTGCTCGCCGGGGCCTCCGGCCAGTTGCGTAATAAGGCCACGACCGCCGGCAACCTGCTTCAGCGTACGCGCTGCCCTTACTTCTACGACACGAACCAGCCCTGCAATAAGCGGCTGCCCGGCAGCGGTTGCGCCGCCCTGGAAGGGTTCAGCCGCCAGCACGCGGTAACGGGCGCAAGCAACGCCTGCATCGCCACGCATCCCAGTGATATGGCCGTCAGTATGCGCCTGCTGGACGCCGTCATCGAGACGGTGAACCCGGATGGGCGTACGCGAACCCTGCCGATTGCTGATTTTTACCGCGCCCCCGGCACAACGCCGCATCTGGAAACCGTGTTGTTGCCCGGCGAACTGATTACGGCCGTGACGCTGCCGCGCCCGCTCGGCGGCACGCATATTTACCGGAAAGTGCGCGATCGTGCGTCTTACGCGTTTGCCCTGGTTTCAGTGGCGGCCGTGGTGCAGCAGGACGGCAGCGGCCGCGTGGCACTGGGCGGTGTGGCGCATAAACCCTGGCGATCGGACGCCGCCGACGCCGCATTGAAGCAGGGTGCGCAGGCGGTCTATGACCGGCTGTTTGCAAACGCGCAACCCACGCATGAAAACGAATTCAAGCTTGTCCTGGCGAAGCGTATGCTCGCCTCGGTGTTGACGGAAGCGAGGGCATAAGATCATGAAATTTGAGAATCCGGCCAATGACAACCCCATCGACCAGCTGAAGGTGGTAGGCCGCCCTCATGACCGCATCGACGGGCCGCTGAAAACCACGGGTACTGCCCACTACGCCTATGAATGGCATGACCTGGTGCCGGATGTCGCCCACGGCTATGTGGTCGGCTCTTCCATCGCCAAAGGTAAAATCCAGTCTATTGATCTCGAGGCGGCCCGGCGCGCGCCCGGCGTACTGGCCATTGTCACCGCAGAGAATGCAGGCCGCCTCGGCAAAGGTGAAATGAACGCTGCCGCCCTGCTCGGCGGCCCTGACATCCAGCATTACCATCAGGCTATTGCGGTGGTGGTCGCCGGGACGTTTGAACAAGCGCGCGCGGCCGCGGCGCTGATTCAGGTGCATTACCGCCGCGACCGCGGTGCCTGGGATCTCGCCCACGAGAAGCCCTCGGCAAAAGCCGATGAAAACGAGCCGGACAAGAAAACCGGGGATTTTGAGCGCGCGTTCTCCGCCGCGCAGGTGCAACTGGATGCGGTTTACACCACGCCTGACCAGAGCCATATGGCGATGGAACCCCACGCGTCGATGGCCGTCTGGGAGGGGGATAAGGTCACAGTCTGGACGTCCAACCAGATGATTAACTGGTGCCGCAACGAACTGGCGAAGACGCTTAACCTGCCTGCCGACAACGTGCGTATTGTGTCGCCTTATATCGGCGGCGGTTTCGGCAGCAAATTGTTCCTGCGCAGCGATGCGGTGCTGGCGGCGCTGGGCGCGCGGGCGGCAAAAAGGCCGGTAAAAATCGCGTTGCCCCGGCCGTTTATCCCCAACAACACCACGCACCGCCCGGCGACCATCCAGCACATCCGCATTGGGGCGGATCAGGACGGGCATATTACCGCGATCGCGCATGAGAGCTGGTCAGGCAATCTGCTGGAGGGCAAGCCGGAAACGGCCGTCCAGCAGACCGAGTTACTCTATGCCGGTGCCAACCGCTTTACCGCGCTGCGGCTGGCCCGGCTTGACCTGCCGGAAGGGAATGCGATGCGCGCGCCCGGCGAGGCACCGGGGCTGATGGCGCTGGAAATTGCGATGGATGAAATGGCCGAAAAGCTCGGCATGGACCCGGTACACTTCCGCATCCTGAATGATACCCAGGTCGATCCCGCCAACCCCGACCGCCCCTTTTCACAGCGCCAGCTGATCGCCTGTTTAAAGACCGGCGCAGAGAAATTTGGCTGGAGCCGCCGCAATGCGCGCCCCGCCCAGACCCGAGACGGGCGCTGGCTGACGGGCATGGGCATGGCAGCCGGCTTTCGCAACAACCTGGTGATGACATCCGGCGCGCGGGTGCATCTTGACGCCCAGGGCATCGTGACCGTCGAAACCGACATGACGGATATCGGCACCGGCAGCTATACCATCATTGCCCAGACGGCGGCAGAGATGATGGGGGTACCGCTCGACAACGTGGTGGTGCGGCTGGGGGATTCCGCGTTCCCGGCGTCTGCCGGTTCCGGCGGCCAGTGGGGCGCCAACAGTTCAACGGCAGGGGTGTACGCGGCGTGCGTCAAACTGCGTGACACGGTGCTGAACAGGCTTGGCCTTGATCCCGCCGGGGCGGTGTTTGCTGAGGGGCAGGTGCGCGCCGGGGGCCGCAGCGTGAAACTCGCGGATGCCGCCCGTGAGGGGAAAATTACCGTTGAAGACACCATCGAGTTTGGCGACCTGGATAAAAAATTCCAGCAATCCACTTTTGCCGGGCACTTTGTTGAAGTCGGGGTGGATATCGACACCGGTGAGGTGCGTATCCGGCGAATGCTGGCCGTGTGCGCGGCGGGCCGCATCCTCAACCCGAAAACAGCGCGCAGCCAGGTGATCGGGGCGATGACGATGGGCGTGGGCGCGGCACTGATGGAAGAACTGGCGGTGGATACGCGGCTGGGGTATTTCGTCAACCACGATCTGGCGGCGTATGAAGTCCCGGTACATGCGGATATCCCTGAGCAGGAGGTGATTTTCCTGGAAGAGGCTGACGCGGTTTCCTCTCCCATGAAAGCGAAAGGAGTGGGCGAACTGGGGTTGTGTGGCGTCAGTGCGGCGATTGCCAATGCGGTGTACAACGCCACGGGTGTGCGGGTGAGGGATTACCCGATCACGCTGGATAAGTTACTCAAAGGCTTGCCGGTACGGGTTTAACGCCCCCGGTGCACGGGCAGCAGCGGGTTGCCCGTGCCAACCCGCTTCGTAAAACCGCGCTTACCACCCAGCATCAGTCTGTTTTTGCCTGGCGCATCGGCATCCGGTCGATAGTGGAGAGCAGGGCTTCCGCACTCAACGGGGTGGTTTCACGCAGCTTCATCCCGCCATCTTTCCCCACCAGCACCATTTCAAAGCCCCTGGGCTGGAGCTGTGCACGCATCTGCCCTTTGTCCGCCGGGGAGGTATCACTGAACACGATGATATCCCGCTCGGCCAACGCATCCTGATGCTTTTTCAGCATCGCTATCTGTTGAACATAGCGGGCATCCGTGGCTGACGGCGCAAAGATCACCACCGGGCGATGTTTCCAGCGATACTGAGTGAGATCGGCAGTGTCGGGGGTTAACGCCCGGAACAGGCCGCTGTCTGCTGCGGGCGCCGCACTGCACCACAGGAAAGCCAGGGCGGCCAGCAGGGCAACACTGCCACGGGCAGGGGCGGATAAACGGGTATGCATAAACCTCATGGCGGTTCCCCAGATCTGGCCAGAAAATGGCGCGTATGGGAAAAGTGTAGCGGAGGGGGTGTCACGCAAGGGCACGGCATCACGCCTGTTTACTTTTATTTACCTCAGGCGCAACGCCAAAAAAAGCCTGCACCGGGGTGTACAGGCTTTTGTTCACTACTCAGCGGTAATACTGGTGCCGCCGTCTCGAATTGTGTTTCCAGCTTTTGGCGACGTTATCAACATCTGAGGGGAAATCATCCCAGCTGCTCGGCAGCATTTTTCCGCGTGCCGCCCGGAGATGAAGCCCAAATTCGCGATATTCATACCGGTGCAGGTGATAATAACTTTTCTCCTGCAGGGTGCTGAATTGCCTGAAGCATACGCTTCCCAGCCGGTAATAATAGACATACGGATTCCCAATGCCCCCGCAGGGTTTAGGATGCTTATAGTGATCTTTAAGTTTCTTCATGACACTTCCTGCTAATAATTAATTCGCTAGAAGTGTCCCTCCGCATAGTAATTCATGCTCTCCTCCCTTAAACGCGCGCCGGTTCAGGCGACTGCCATGCCCTTTCGCCCCGCGCTTTAAACTCTTCAATCGCCGCGTTAATCACGTCCACCGTTAACGCCTCAGCCTCGACCACCATCCGTAACCCAATGCCGTAAGCAAACCCAGGCAGGATTTTATAGCCGCAATACACCGCAGGCGGTTGGGTAGCCACTATTTCGGCTTCGCGTTGTTCCGTGTATTCATTGAACGTCAGGCCGTTAAAGCGGGCGTAACGCGGCTTTTCCTGGTGGAGTAATGTGCGGCTGACCAGTTTGCCTTGGCTGTTGTAGTTGGGGCGGGTTTCAAAGCGGGCTTCAACTAACCGCTCTGCGTCACTTAATTGCTGCCAGGCCTCATCGAATACACGCTCTGAAATAAGATCTTCCCGCGCCAGTTGGGCAGTAATAATTTCAGCGTTCCACAGCACGGCGGGGTCGTGGCCGGTGAAAAAGATGTCGCTCCAGCGCCAGGGGTGCTCAGGATGCCGGCGGTGATAATCGATATCACACTCATCATAAAACAGGCCGCCGCAGCGGGCGCGTTCACGGTGGATCTGCTGTTTGAGGGCAAACACTTTCTGGCGGCGCTTGCGGCGCGAAAGGGCGGTAAATGGGCGGTGTCGACGCGAGCAGGCCATACTCTTTCCTTTTGGACTGCTGAAAAAACTCCAGCCGGACAGGGTATCAAAAGTGATCAGAAGCAGGCAACCCCTTTGAATCAGGTGTCGTTCAGGCACTGTCGCGCTGAGCATATGGGGGAAATCTATTGCAGGAATAGCAGGGCATCATGCGCCAACGTGACGCGCCACAGCGCCTCGCGGTAAACATCCTCTGGCGGGTGATCCAGCAGAACGGCAGGCACCCATGCTCCGCGATGTACTGATGTCACTGCGTGATCGCCTGCGTCGGACTGACGCTTCCGCATCGGTTTTTAACGTGCCATCATCAGTATGCCGGCTCATGGTGCAAGAGGAACCTTCCGTTCTTCGGCACGCAATACTATCCAAATGCCAATTGAGGAAATTGCCATACCGGACGCCATCTGCCAGGAAAGTGGTTCACTGAACATAGCCCAGGCCCATAACATGGTCACCGGTGGGCTAAGGAACAGAACGGTCGTAACCCGGGTCGCCGAGCTTCGGCGCAGGCATATCCAGTAGAGCCCATAGCCGCCAAAGGTTGGCAGACTTGCCGTCCATAATACGCTGAGAGTAAAGCCCATTGTGGGTACCGGAACCAGGCTTCCCTGACTCCCCTCGATGATGGCGAAGGCGAAACTCGCCACAAGACACTGAAGCCATAGACCCGGCAGCATATCCATGGACTGTGAAGCACTGCTGCGTTTCTGCCATAACGTTGCCACAGCCAGTGACAACATGCCCGTTAAGGGCAAGACATAGGCCCATACCGGCGCCTTACCCACGTTCAGCACATCATGCGTCACCCATATCACGCCCAGCAGTCCGGTGAACAATCCAAGCCAGACCTGATTCGATAAACGTTCGCCACAAAATGCTGCTGCCAGCAGCGCCATTCCCAGCGGCAGCAGGTCTGCGCACAGGGCGGCGAGCCCTGCAGGCACACCTAAAACGATGCCCTGCGTTACACCTGTCATATATCCGACCATAGCCAGCAGACCTATTCCGGCATTTCTCAGCAGTACCCGGGGAGGCGTTTTCAGCAGCGCTTTGCAGACAAAAGGAAACAGCAGAACTGTTAAGCACACATAGCGCCAGAACACCACAAGCAGTGCGGGTGCATAGGAGATAGAAAACCGTGCACCGATAAATCCTGAACTCCAGGAGATCACCAGTGCCGCTTCAAGCAGGGGCAAAGGAATGGCGTAAATCCAGTGACGGTGCAGAGGTTTTTCTTTCAGGAGTGGGCTGATTTTGTTCATTACCCAAACCTAAAGGAAGGGTGTAATCTGGTAAATCAAAATTATATGCAACAGTGGTTAAGCGATATTAAATCATGACGGATATTCTTCATATTGAACTCCTGCGTACATTCCATGCAGTGATCAGAACAGGAAAATTCAGCGCGGCTGCTGAACAGCTCCATAAGAGTCCTGCGGCAGTAAGCGTTCACATTCAGCGTCTGGAGGCCGTGGCAGGCGGACAATTGCTACATCGTGATAACCAGTCAGTGACCCTGACAATGCTGGGTAAACGTTTGTGGGGGTCGTCTGCCGAACTATTACGCCTGCACGATCAGGTACTGGCTGACCTTCGTGGTACCAGTATCGCCGGTCGTATCAGGTTGGGTGTTCCTGACGATTATGCTGCACACATAATCCGTGAGGTGCTTCCAGCGTTTTCAGAAGCCTGGCCGAACGTCGTGCTGGAGCTCCGGATGGGGCCAAGCAATCTGTTGAAAGAGTGGATTCAGCGCGGTGAATTAGATACGGCAGTGGTCGTTCAATCTCAGGAAGAAATCAATCCTGATGCTCAGGTGTTAATGCCGACGACCCCCGTCTGGGTGGGGCCCTTAGGCACAGACATAGCGCTCAGCGAAGTATTGCCTCTTGCCGTTTACACAGCGCCCTGCGCTTACCGTAAGGCCATAACCGAGTCGCTCAAAGTGGCCGCAAGGCGTTCTCGTATCGTACTTGAAAGCCATTCCAGCCAGGCGATTAAAGAGTGCGTTGAGACAGGGCTGGCCGTCAGCCTGATTGATCGGGGAAAGGTCACAGCAATGATGCAGATTATTGAAGGGATGCCCGTCATTCCGGACCATAACATACTGTTCATCCGTAGCGCCGCATCGTATGAGGATAAAGCCACCGAACTACTGGCGCAAACCCTGAAGCAGACTTTTCGGCTGTAAAATTTCCCTCTGATGCAGACGCCCGTTTTTCACTCATCATGGACTTTCAGCTGATTCAGTCCGCTTTGTGCCAGAAGCGGACGTGGCTAACTTTCGATGTGACTTCTGGCAAACTCCAGCCGCATAGTCTCAACAACGCGTGCCGGAGGCAGTCCCGTGGTAACAGTGCAATTGACTTAGTTGATAGGGGACGGAATACGTTACCGTACCCGGCACACCTCTGAAATTTTCTCTCTAAGCCAGCGGTGCCCCGGATCCTTTTCCATTCTTGGGTGCCACATCTGCGACACCACAATGTTCCGGGTTTTGAATGGCAATTCAAAGACATGTAAATTTTCTGTCATTTGTTGGTTGCGCAAGTACAGCGCGGGAACCATGGCGATAAGGTCGGAGGCCAGTGCGACGGATAACGCAGTCGGAAAGCCCGGAACCACACTCACCACTTTGCGCATGACGCCTGACGCCGCCAGGGCATCATCGACAAAACCATGTAACACCCCATCGGGTGACGCCACCACATGTCCCCAGGCAATATAATCTTCAACGCTTATTCCCGGCTGTGACGCCAGCGGATGCTCCTTGCGCACCGCGCCAATAAAGCGATCCTGAAAGAGTCTCTGCACCCGGATTTCCGGCCCCATATTGCTCTGGACGCCAATCTCCAGGTCAACTAAACCCTCCCGAAGATAACGAGGCGTTTTTTCAGGTTTCGGTGCAAAGCGTATGCAAATACCTGGGGCCGCTTCGGCCACGGCGGCAATGAGCAGTGGGCCAAATGCCACGACAAAACCATCATTGGCCCTGATGGTGAACAGCCGTTCGAGGTTTTCCACCTTGAGCGTTTCGGATGAGGGCTGAAGCACTGCCCTCGCCTCATAGACCGCGTTTCTGGCACGATCCCGGGTTGCTTCAGCCCAAGGGGTGAGCACCATGTTACGCCCTGCCCGCACCAGAATGGGATCCCCCGTCACCTCACGTAGCCTGCTGAGTGTGCGGCTCATCGCTGAGGTACTCAGGTTTAAGCGTCGGGCTGCCCCCGCAACGCTGGCTTCTGCCAGCAAAACGTCGAGCGCGACCAGCAAGTTGAAATCAGGGTCGGACATATGGGTTCCTGCCAGGAATTCAGATAGGGCGTCGAATGCAATGATACAGTGCAAATGCTGCATCTTCCGCCTTGAGTCACTGCTGATTATAGTTTTCGTCTCCCTCCTTTCACAGGCATAAAAATGACAACGTTATTTTCACATCTACCGGGCGATGAAGGCCTGCCGGGACAAGAACGTGCGCGCGTCATGGCCGCCGTGATGACCACGACGCTGATGGGCGTGTTTGACGGCACGATGATCAACATCGCCCTGCCATCCATGGCAAAAGCGATGCAGGTACCGGCGAATGTCTCGGTCTGGTTCGCCAACGGTTACCTGCTCTCCGCCGCCATGACGTTGGCTATCTTCGCTGCGCTGGCAGTACGCGTCGGCTACCGGCCAGTGTTTCTTTCAGGCCTTACCGTCTTTACGCTCACTTCACTGGGTTGTGCGCTGGCCAGTACGCCGGAGATGCTCATCGGAATGCGCATTATGCAAGGGATCGGCGGCGCAGCTACCCTGAGCATCGCCCCGGCGATACTGCGTTCTGTTTTCCCCGGCCGATTGCTTGGCCGTATCCTTGGGCTACATGCCCTGCTGATTGCGTCAAGCTCGGCCATCGCGCCTGTACTTGGCGGCACAGTGCTGGACATAATGAGCTGGAAAGGGTTGTTCGCCATAAACGTGCTCCCCGGCACCGTTTCCCTGTTGCTGGTATTCAGGTCGCTGCCACGAAAACCGGCGTCCGATAGAACGCCGTTCGATACGCCAGGCGCTGTGCTTTCTGCACTACTTTTAGGCTCAATGGTGATGGCGGCAAACAGCTTCTCCTCAGGCCATCACATCAGTGTCGAGGCTATCAACTGGAGTCTGCTCGCGATGCTCAGCGCCATAACATTTATCTGGCAGATCCGCCGGGTAAAGCATCCTTTATTACCCCCCGTCATGTTCAAAAATGGACGCTTTACCCTGGCCGCTTTAACGTCGCTCGCCTGTTTTGTTAGCCAGGGAATTACCTTTATTGCGCTGCCATTTCTGTTTCAGAGCGTGTATGGCTACAGCCCTGTCGTGTCGGCGTTACTTTTTACGCCATGGCCGATCGGCATTGTGTTGATAGCGCCTCATGCGGGCCGTTGGGCCGACATATTTTCAGCGCCTCTGATTTCTACCGTTGGGTTAGCTCTTTTTGTTATGGGTTTGATTTTGCTGGCCACGCTACCCGCCCGCCCTGCGGTATGGGATATCTGTTTACGCAGCCTGTGGTGCGGCATCGGATTTGGTTGTTTCCAAAGCCCTAACAACCGGGAGATGCTCTCTAACGTATCCCGCGACTATGCCAGCTACGCATCAGGCGTATTGTCTATCGTCCGGACGTTCGGCCAATGCCTCGGTGCTGCTGTCATGGGGGCACTGCTGGCAATAAATGAACTGCAGGCTGTCCATTATGCTCTGTGGATTGCTGTCGTCGCGTCTGCGGCATCAGTGGTATTAAGTGTGAGCCGGTTACGTAAAGGACATTAACCTGGTTTCAGTCCGCTTCTCGCTCATCGCGGGCGATGTCCGGCCCGCAGCCCGCAGCCCGCTGTAACTTAACGCCGGGGAATGATCTGTCGATGGCAAAACGGGGCTGCATCCGGCTCTTTTACACAAAGTGATGCCATTAACGGATGCAGCCTGGGGTGGGGAAAGCGTTTATTTCAGCGGTGCCGCCAGCGTGACAATCCACAACTCGCTGTCCGACTCCGGTTTCTTCAGCGGCTTTATGCCGATAGTCGTTGCAACCGGCTTATCATCTACCGTCAGCGTCCCCTGTTCGGTCACCCGATAATCCTTACGCTTCTTACCCTCAACCGGATTTTGCATGACTGTTCTCACGCCGAAGTCATTGTCATTGATGACGGCCAGCGTTTTATTGTCGATCAGCGCCAGTCCTTCGGCCTTCTCCTGCTGCCAGCCGAGTTGACGTAAATCGACCACCAGCGTTTTAGCGGCGAGCTTAATGCCGCGCTGCGCCAGCGCTTTCTCGTCATCAAACTCCGGATACTCGTCAGGCTTATCGAATGCTGCAAGCTCGGTAGCCGGGCTAAGATCCACCTTATAGATAAGGTTGCGCATCGCATCGTCTTTGTCGCTGCCTTGTTCAATCAGCAGGATATGCTGATTGTCGAGCGCCACAATATCGCCAATTTTTGCGTCGCTGTTTTTACTGTAAGCGGCGCTGTCGATAGGGTAACCATACATCGCGGTTTTCCCGGTCGCCGGATCGAAGCTCACCAGGCGGGTAAAGCGCGCCTGCTTTTTACTTTTACCGTTGATATCCAGCGTGCTCTGCACCGCGGCGATAATGCGCCCGTCCGGCATGCGGGTGAGCCCTTCAAATCCACGATTTGGCTGACGCCATTTGAGAACGTTCGGCAGACCGCCCGCGATGGATTTCTCCCCCTCTTCTGCCTGCGGCCCGTGAATTTTCAGGATTTTGCCGCGCGCATCAACGTTAATCAGGAACGGGCCATACTCATCGCACAGCCAATACCCTCCTTTGCCGTCCGGCGTAATGCCTTCCGTATCCAGACCGCGGTTATCGCCATGCAGCACTTTCAACGTATCGTCCAGCGCGATTTCATTGGTTGATCCGATGACGCCATCCTGCAGCGGCAATCCGTTAATATTGCCCTTATCGTCATGCAGCGGCCGGGCGTCCGTGGCCTCCGCTTTGCCGTTCTGCACCCGAATAGTCATCAGCAGTGGGGCGAACTCTGGCGTGACGAAAATTTTTGCCTCTCTCTTACCCATATCAGGCGAGTCAGCATTCGGCCCGCGATCGGTGACGGTTGCGAAGGTGAACGCCTCCCCCTGCTTGCCGGTAAACAGCAAACCGGAGCCAATCCCCACCGGCAAACCATTTGGAAACGCGCCGGAAAACGCGCCGTTGTAGCTTACGCGTGTCCCTTCGGGAAAACTGACGATATAGCGCTCGACCTGCGGCTGCGCCGCGAGCGTTGATGATGAGAGCGCACAGCCGACAACCAGGGAAATAGCTTTTATTTTCATAGTGTTAATATCCATATAAGGAAGCTAACAGCGTAAAGAACAAAAATGACAGAAAAATGAAATCTCCGGGAAACATTGGCTGCTAACAGATTGATTTCTGCACCGTTGAGAAGGTGGATGGTGAGAGAAGGAACCTGTATGTGTAGAGAGTATGATCAAAATTTCAGGACAAAGGCGGTGACATTGATGCGGACACCGGCCCGTAATGCCTAAGGCAGATTGATTTCAGCGGCCAGGCCGCTTTTAACTGTCACTTTTTCTGTGTCGGGAAGAGCGGGATCAGCGAATACGTTGCCGTCACTGTATTCGGCGACCACACCATTAAAGGTTTTGCTTTTCATTACGTATCTCCTGGGCCACGGCCGCAGCGTCTTTCAGACGATTTTTGATGCTGGCTGCGTGCAGCGGCAGATGACCGCAAGGTAATACCCGCAGAAACACCCTGCACAGAGGTTTATTAAAATGGTCATTCACGGCGATGATTGCCGTAAATAGGAAGCCAGGTAAACTTTCCACCTTACGTGGTTTGTATATTTCCTTATATACGGCGATAATCGCCGTATATAAACACGTTAGTAAACCGCAGGTGGCGAATGTTAAATAGTGAATCGAGACAATTGCTGAAAACACTGCTTCCAGTGGGCCTGCTGGCAACCAAAGCCTGGCTACAGGCACAGGGTTTAACCCTGCACTTTATTGATAACGCGGTAAAAAGCCGGACATTACTGGCACTGGTGCCCGGCGTTTACGTGCGTGAGGAGCCCTGCCTGAGCTGGCAAGGCGTCACCATTTCCCTGCAACGTATGCAAAGCCTGCCGGTGCAGGTGGGCGGCCTTACGGCGTTGGATCTGGCAGGGCTGGCGCATTATCAGTCCAGGCATAAAGACCAGCTGATCAGCCTCTATTCCGCAGGCGCGGCACCTCCGTGGCTGAACCGGCTTAACCTCAGCACACAGTTTGAGTGGCACAGCACCCGGCGCATCTGGCCCGCTCCGGTGATGGACGATGCCCGCTATCTGCGGGCGTACCCGTGGCGCGAAGGGTTACCCGCGCTCATGATGTCAGGGCCTGAAAAAGCCATGCTGGAGCTTCTCCCGCAAGTGCCTGAACATCTCAGTGTGGAACATGCTGACCAGCTGATGCAGGGGCTGTCGACACTCTCCCCCAGAAAACTCGACCCTTTAATGCAGGCAAATGGCAGCATTAAGTCCAAGCGGCTGTTTATGTGGCTGGCGCAGCGCCATAACCACCCGTGGTACAGGCACCTTAACCCTACCCAGTATGCGCTCGGCACCGGCAAGCGGGCCATCGTCCAGGCGGGTCGCCTGGACACCACCTGGAATATTACCGTCCCTAAAGAGATGTGATCAAAAATGGATAGAGGAAGCATTTATTACCAACAGGTTCAGCTCCTGTTACAGCTCATCCCGCACATTGCGAAACATGACTGCTTTGCGTTGAAAGGCGGCACGGCCATTAATCTGTTTATCCGGGAGTTTCCCCGCTTATCGGTGGATATTGACCTGGTGTTTCTGCCGGTGCTGGAACGCAACGCCTCACTCACCGCCATCAAATCTGCGTTGGATAGCATTGCAGACGCCATCAGCACCTCTGTTCCCGCCAGCAAGGTGAGCAAATCGTATGAAGACAAACGTGATGCATTGCGGCTGACGGTTGTCCGCGACAGCGTGATGATTAAGATTGAGCTGTCGCCGGTATTGCGTGGGACCGTCTACGAGCCGGCGGTGCGGCCGGTCTGTGAAGCGGTTGAGGATGAGTTTGGTTATGCAGAAATGGCCGTGGTGTCATTTGCTGACCTGTATGCCGGTAAAATTTGCGCGGCACTGGATCGCCAGCATCCCAGGGATCTGTTTGACGTCAAATTTTTACTCGACAACGAGGGGCTGACAGATGCGCTGCGTAAAGCCCTGCTGGTTTATGTGATCAGCCATCCACGCCCTATCGCTGAGTTGCTGCGACCGCATTTTAAAGAGATAAGCGGGATTTATGAAGGTGAGTTCCGCCGTATGGCGGAGGTGGACGTCCCCCTGGCAGACTTGCAGGCGGTGCGGGAACAGCTGGTTGCACAGATCCATGCAGAGATGACATCAGACGAGCGGGCATTTTTATTGTCGTTCAAACGCCGGCAGCCCGACTGGGCGTTGCTCGGTCTCGACCATATCGACCAGTTGCCGGCAGTTCGGTGGAAGCTGCACAACCTGTCGAAAATGCCTGCGGATAAACACGCCGACGCCGTTAAGCAGCTTGAAAAGGTGCTTCAGGCATAACCAGCTCGTAACCGCCCGGCCCCACGGCCGGGCAGCGCCAGGCTACGGGGCTTTTTTGAGGTCGCTGACATTGTTACAGGTAATGCCTTTCGGGCAATACGCGTCCATCAGCTTCAGCGTCACGCCGTTGGTCCAGCCAAAGCCATCCTGCAACGGGTATTCCCCGCCGCCGCCACCGCCCAGATTCCCTTCGACCACATATTTCTCCACCAGCTTGTGTTCGCGGTCATAGGTGGCCTGCACGTTGTCCAGGAAGCGCATACCGATCTCTTTTGCCAACGTCTGTTTGCCGTAATGGTTCAGCCCTTCCACCGCTACCCACTGGAGCGGCGCCCAGCCGTTGGGGGCATCCCACTGCTGCCCGTTATGCACATTCGTCGTCACCAGCCCGCCCGCTTTCACCAACTGTTTCTCCACCGCGGCAGCGGTTTTGTCGGCCTGATCGTCACTGGCGGCCTGCATATAGAGCGGGAAAAGCGCAGCGGCAGTTAATTGGGTGCGCACACTGCCGCGCTTCCAGTCATAGTCGGCATACCAGCCGCCGTCGGCGTTCCACAGATAGCGGTTGATCGCCGCCTGCCGTTTTTCTGCCTGGTCAGCATAACGCTGGCCGTCAGCGGATTGGCCTGCGGCTTTACTGGCGCGCGCCAGCGTGTTCTCCAGATGGAACAGCAGGGCGTTCAGATCCACCGGCACAATCTCTGTGGTACGGATGGTGGAGAGATTATTCGGATCGTCAAACCAGCGGGAGCTGAAATCCCAGCCGGAGGCCGCCCCGGCACGCAGATCGCGGTAAAGCTCCGATTTGTTGCGCGAGGTGGCTTTTTCCGCTGTGGCGATGTCATCCATATAAGATTCAGTACGCGGCACATCACGCGCATCCCAATAGCGGTTCAGCACCGTGCCGTCTTTCAGTTTGACCACGCGCTTGCCGGCACTGCCCGCCGGGACGCTTTCCGCATCCGCCATCCAGTATTGATACTCTTTTTGCAGCTGCGGCAGGTAGGTGGCGTAGACGCTTTCCCCGCGGTGCTGCGCCAGCAGATCCACCATCAGGCTGAAGAACGGCGGCTGCGAACGGCTCAGGTAGTAGCTGCGGTTGCCGTTGGGGATATGGCCGTAGGTGTCCAGCTCGTGCGCGAAGTTGTCCACCATATCCTGGACGCGATCCCAGTGGCCGCTCTCTGCCAGCCCCAGCATGGTGAAGTAGCTGTCCCAGTAATAGATTTCGCGGAAGCGGCCGCCCGGCACCACATACGGCTTCGGCAGCGGCAGCAGCGAGTCATACTGGTTCACTTTATCGGTGGTGCGTGTCAGCACCGGCCACAGGCCGTCGATATGCTCACGTAGGCTCTGCCCGGCGGGCGGCACATAGGCGTCATTTTTGCCCGGCAGGGTGAAATTGCTGTCAACAAAGCGCTTCAGGTCGAAATTTTGCTGTGTTTTTTGCATCTGCCAGTCGGCCAGAATCGAGGAGGGATCATATTTCGGCACAGCGTCGGCAAAGGTTTTCTGATCCGGGAAGAATTTCGCCGCCTGCACCGCATGGTAAAGCGGCCCAAGGCGGACATCAGGCGGCACCGGTGCCTGCGTCAACAGGGGTTGGTCGTCTTCTGCCTGCGCATAAAAAGAGCCGGTTGCCAGCGCGCCGGTCAGCAGCAAAGGCATAAGCAACGCGCCTTTCCATTGAGGGGATACGGCCTTTTTCGTCATCACTGTTCTCCTTGTCCAGACCAGACATGGCCTGTAAATGGTTGACCATTCGAAAAACTCTAGACGAAAATGAATAGCTTGCTTATTAACGGGCTGATAAATGTGAAGGGGACGGGAGTTTTAAAAAATAGCGCAGTGCACCTGAAAAGGCGCACTAAGGGGTTAATGCCCTTTTTCAGGTGCAGCTAAGCCAGAATAAAAAGGGGCTGAATGCCCGGCAGCTACCGAGTTAAAACACGCTATTTCATCTTCAGTATCTGTGGAGACGCCCCCGTAACTTGTCTGCGGCTGCGCACTCGCCGTACCGTGCGGCTGACCACAAACATGGTCAGCCCTGCCCGGTCGCAAGCGCCCGTTGGGGAGACTTTATACGAAATAGATTGCCTGATTGGGCGTAAGGCTTAACAGGGCGGAAGATGTGATAGGTAATACCTATTAGTTTTGTACCAGCTTTGGCTGTTCTGCAGTAAATTTCTTTGGAAAAATGGTGAGCAACTTGCTATTTCCTTCGGGCATAAAATATCGGCAGCTATGAGCGAGCAGCGGGCATTTTGAACTGCGGCGTGCCTGCGGGGCTATTCCATGGCTGTCGGCCGAACAACAATTTCATTGATGTCGACCGTTTCCGGCTGGCTAATCGCAAATACGATAGTGTCGGCAAGCGTTTCTACAGGAATTGCTATTTCATGTATCTTCCTGACCTGCTCTGCTACCGCCGCATTCGTCACGCTGGACGGTAAGTCGGTATCGACCGGCCCCGGAGAAATAATCGTGCTGCGGATATTATAAGGTGTCATTTCCATGCGCAGGCCTTCAGATATGGCTCTGACAGCAAATTTAGTTGCGGAATAAACGGCTGTGGTCGGACGGACGCGATGTCCTGAGAGCGAGGAAACGTTGATAATGTGTCCGCTGTTTTGCGCTTTCATAAAAGGAAGTGCCGCAGCAATACCATAAAGCGTGCCTTTCAGGTTGATATCAATCGCCCGGTTCCAGTCATCAACTTGCAGCTCATCAAGACGGGAGTTTGGCATGATACCGGCGTTATTAATGAGCACATCGACCCGGCCAAATACCTCAACCGCTTTATTTACCAATGCCTCAACATCCTGAAGATTTGCCACATCCGTCTTCGCTACTTCAACCTTTCCTCCTGCCGCAGTGATTTCTTCAGCCAGGGCATTAAGCTTGTCCAGCCGACGTGCGCCCAGCACGACACAGGCCCCGGCTGCGCTTAACCGGCGGGCTGTGGCTTCGCCAATACCGCTGCTGGCGCCTGTGATGACAACGACTTTTCCACTGATATTACTGATCATAAAAGGTTTCCTTTAGGGGGACAGGGAACAAAAACGATAACGGGCCAGGCGTAACCGGAAACGTTCTGACCATTCGTTATTCAGGCGGGGGCGATTATAGTCAGAGACCAGATTGTGTAATATTCCGCATTACTACACTTCAGTTATGCAAAAATTCACAAGCCATAAGCAGGTTCAATGCAACTGTTTAAAAAACCCATTACGGGGGTGATGTGGCGGGCATGGCGCACATCCTTATGTACACTCATCCAAATGTCTTGAGTAAGAACGGGACCGTCTGGTTGAACAGGCACAAGATGATATTCTTTTGCCAGATAATCGGGCAACAGAGCTATACCCGCATGACCGGCTGCCGTTATAGCCTGTATACGCAAATCATTGCTGAAAAATACAACGGGGCGTCCTGCACAATGCTTTTTCAGCCACGCCTGCTGTGGGGTGTCTGCTACTGAATCATCGTAAGCGATAACACTTAATTCCTGCCCTGATGCAAGATACCCGGCACTGCCGTAAAGCGTAAAACTCACCTGGCCGAGTCGTCTGGTTATGACTGCTGACTCGACGGGACGAACCAGACCGAGGGTTATGTCCGCTTCACGACGGGCAAGAGAAAGGCGTTCTTTGGTTCCCGTCAGGCTTAAACGAATACGCGGATACTGTTTGTAAAAGCTGCCAATGTGCGGAGCAATAAGGTTGCCCATGAACACGTGAGGTGCAGCGATAACCACATCACCTTCCACCACACCCTGCTCTGCCCCGGAAAACCGCTCTAATGAGTATGCAGAGTCACTCATCTGATCACCGTAGCGGGCCACCTGGCGACCATCTTCCGTCAGGGTATAGGAGCGCGGCCTCCGGTCTACCAATCTGAGGTTAACAGAGGCTTCAAGCGACGCTATTCGCCGGGCAACCGTGGCATGATCAACACCCAGTTTCCTTGCCGCTGACGCCAGTGAACCTGTCTGCGCAAAAGTTGAAAAATAGCGTAAGTCTTCCCAGTCAAACATAGTGCCTCAAAAATCAGCGTAGTTAAGCTACCTGTTTTTCACCTTACACCCGATGCGCTGTGCCTTACAAACAACGCGGCACATCATTCTGTTACCGTGAAATCATCCCTTTTCAAAGAGTCTTTCACACATAATCACGATAAAAACCAGCCCGCAGTAAACGCGATGAACGGCACACTCAGGCTTAATGAACGTCCGCTTCCGGCACAAGGCTGCTGGTGCAGCCCTTGTCTGGCGGTTTTTACTGCATAATTATGCCGAAGAGCACAAAGACAGAGCAGACAGGCCTAACATTAGCCAGAGCTCTACAAATGAATAATCCTTTTTAAACCAATATTTATATAATCGTTCAATCTTTTATCCATCAGGCTTGAAAAAATTCAATAAATAGAGATGCCTTTCATACTCAATCAATATGACTTTAGATTTATTTTGATTATGACACTTATAACCGACTGGCGGTAACTAACGAAGTCTGCAAAGATACGATGATAAAGAGTATTACTTCCTCTGAAATAAAGAGTAAAGTTTTTACGCCTTAATTTATACAACATAAATACCCTGAAGAACGGATAGAAATTATAAAAGGCAATAAGAATATATTGCCTCATGAATATCTCCTAGGTATAGACCTGAACAATGTCGCCCATGTCTTTGCTGCGTTTGTATTGTATGATCGCAAGTAGAGCCAGTAACGGCAAAGACATCTCCAGCAGCTCCTCTTGTGAGGACTGAAATGCCACTAACCACAGGGGCGCATGCCATCTGAAACTCTCATTAAGCAACCCTAATGAACGGTCAGCGATGTTAGTCAACGGTATTAATACAACGAACGTTACCGTTGTGACGGCATAGGCTTTATGTAATTTCGCTTGGAGCCATATATTTTTTGCATGTTTTATAAGCAGAAAGAGGCAGGCGACCACAACAGGTAACAGGATTAACAAAGCGACCATCTTATCATGCAAGGGCAGATTTCCAGTCCAGAAGCGCAGTTTAAGCATGCTCATATGAGCAATGGATTTGTGTAAATCTGCCTCTCTGGCCATCATGACAAACAGACAAAAAATAATTGAGCAGCGAGTAATAACCGTAATGTGAAGGTTAGGTCTAAAAATAAAATATAGAAGAACGATAGCATAAGCATATAACGTTAATGTTTCGACCAGCTGGCCTTCTTCCATTAAATGAATAACGGTATTTGTCGGTAACAGGCACGACAAGGCAAAAGCGAAAAAAGAGACAACGACAGCCAGCCTGACTCCAGAAAATGGATGATTAAACATAAAGAGCCTTAAGTTTAAAAACCAATAATTATAGATGTAACTTTTGTTATCTTTTTGTCAAAAAATGCCTAAAGCTTTATAAAGCACATTGTAACTTAATCTAATTAATTATTCATTGTCAGTAGTAGTTAGAGACAGGCTAACGCTGGCACTTTTTTTTCCAGGGTCGAATTAAGCACCTGGCAGAATCAGTTTTTAATTTTAACTGCTATTCTTGATATGTGCCTGACTTCACATTTTTTAATGTCACCATGCGAATTGACATATTATTGCGCGGAAAACTGAGGCTTTAGTCAATTTTATCTTTACTTTGCTACTAAGATAAATCATATATTTGTGGACATATAGCTGGTTTTCTCCCCATTGATTAATACACTGCGATGTGAGTCATGTCTTCATCAGTAGCGTGAAGACATCCCCCATGAAGAAGCGTTTTTCCGACGAACAGCTCATCAGCATTGTCCGTGACGACAGATTAAAAGCAAGTAACCGTAGAAGCCATGTATAAAACGTCGTAAAGGACGGGTGACGGAGCGACTTTCCTCAGGGTTCAGGCCACACGTATTCTCGACAGCATTACACTGTTTCGAGGCTCCCCGGCAACGATAAGAACTGCTCAAAGCCTTGAGTCTGCCTGTCGCGCGTTGGAGCAATGGGTCTTTGAGTGTGCAGTGTAAAGCTGTGCTTAATAGCCAACATAGAAAGGGTTTATCAAGCGTTTTAATGGCCGCTCGCGATGAATACCTGAATGAGCACGGGTTCAGCGATATTGTCCACGCCAGGCAGGGCAGATTGAAAAAGCCTGAACGAGTACAAAAAATGGGGCGCTAAGGCCCCATGCTGTTTCACTGATATTTGTATGAATGGCTATTCAGGCAGAGCGTAAACCACCACCTGATCGCCTACCTGATCCTTCAGGATAGTATTCCCCCCGGCGACGAACGCCACATATTGACGGCCTTTATACTCATAGACCGACGGGTTCGCTACCGCAGGTGCTTCAACCTGATCGGACCACAGCTCTTCACCATTATCTACGGAGTAGGCGCGGACCTTGGCATCCATTGAGGCACCGATAAAGACCACGCCGCCTGCTGTCACTGCCGGGCCGCCGATGGTGGGTGAACCCCAGCTTTCCGGCATAAAGAAGCCATACTGCTGCGCTGCGCCAACCGGACGACGCCACTTCACGTCCCCCGTATGCATATCCAGCGCCACGATTTCACCAAATGGCGGCTGCCAGCACGGCATGCCCAGCCAGTTATTCGCTACCATCAGACGCATGCCATAAGGGGCACCTTCCTGCGGCGCAAAGCCGCTTTCGTTGCCGGAATCCTTATCCGCTTTATCGTAATCTTCGCGGCTGTAGAGCTTCACATACTGCACAATGTGAGAGGTGTTAACGATGGCAATCTGTTTTTGTGGGTCATACGCCACGCCGCCCCACTGGACGCCACCGGCACTGTCCGGATAGGTGAGCGTTCCCTCGCCTTTAGTGGTTGGCGGCGTATACATCCCCTCATAGGTCAGTTTATCCCACAGACGTGAACACTGGCCGGCACCCACCATATCCGCCAGTTTCCAGATCGCAGGCTTTTTCGATTGGTCAAGCAACGGCGCAGGTTTAGTCGGGAAGGGCTGCGTTGGCGAGAGGACTTCACCCTGCACCGATCCATCGCCCTGCGGCACAGGACGCTCTTCAATCGGCCAGACATCCTCACCCGTCAGACGATTCACGACAAACAGAAAGCCCTGCTTGGTCGCCTGAATCAGCGCGGGGATCTGTTTACCGTTTACGGTGATATCCATCAACGTTGGTGCAGAGTTGATATCGTAATCCCACACGTCGTGATGCACCCACTGGCGGGACCAGACCACTTTACCGGTGTTGATGTCCAGCGCGGTGGTAGAGGTGCCAAGCGGAATAGGCGCGATACGGTTACCGCCCCAGTAGTTGGGGGAAGGGGATGAAACCGGCAGATAAACCAAGCCATGCGCCTCATCGGCAGACATATGTGTCCAGACGTTGGCCGTACCGGTGCGTTGGCGGATGTCTGCCGGGATCGCTTCAAACGTCCATTCACGCTCGCCGGTCTGTGCATTAATGGAAAACACGGAGCCCGGAGGCGCTTCAGCATAAGCCCAGTCTTTACCGGCCCAGCCAACAAGCAGATGGTTGCCAACGACGGTTGGCGGCTGCAACACAGAGAGCGGATATTTAGCGTTAACCGTATTCCACTGATTGAGATCCAGCACGCCATTGTCAGCAAAGCCGGTGCATGGCTTGCCTGAATCGGCGTCCACCGCATAGAGCTTGCCATCCACGGTACCCATATAGACGATCTTCTGACACGCTTGTCCGGCGACGAGGTTTTTTGCCTGCCAGTAGGAGGCACCACGGTTTTTCAGTACCGGCTGCGTCAATGCTTTGCGCGAAGATTTAGTATCAAAGTGCCACTTCTCTTTACCTGTACCGGGGTCGAGCGCAATCAGGCGATCAAAAGGTGTACCGATGTAGAGCGTATCGTTGGCAAAAATAGGCGTTGCTGACCATACAGTGGCAGGTATGTCGCCTTTTCCATCCGAGACATCCCCGGTATGAAACTCCCAAATTTTCTTTAACTTACTGACATTATCCGTGGTGATTTGTTTAAGCGGGCTATATTTCTGTGCATTAAGCTGGCCATGAAAGTTATCCCAGGTGGCAGAGGAGGAAGGCACCAGTGATAATGCCGGATTTGCGGCAGAGTCGACTTTTTGTCCGTCATGCTTGCCGGTTGACGCATCGTCAGTGGTTTTCGTGGTTCCCGACGCTTGTTGATTGGCTGCATCCACATTGATTTCTTCCTGGGAGCCCATTGAGGCTTCAGCGGCTTTATCCTGCGCCTGCAGCGTCAGCGGCGTGACCAGCAGCGCCAGCGCCGCCATGCTGAC
This sequence comes from Nissabacter archeti, assembly GCF_018257325.1. Lineage (NCBI taxonomy): Bacteria > Pseudomonadati > Pseudomonadota > Gammaproteobacteria > Enterobacterales > Yersiniaceae > Nissabacter > Nissabacter archeti. Next base: position 49,615 of record NZ_JAERKB010000013.1, on the reverse strand, counting down.
TTTGATTGAGGGGGCGTATTTATCGTTATGCATGGGCAGCTCCTCAGACATTGGCGTGATGATTGTGACGAGCAGAATTGCTACTCAGCGCAATCAGACCAATCAGGCCGACCACCATGGCTGCCGTAATGATGTATTGGTGCAGCAGCGCGGCTGCAAAACCAATACTGAACAACACCACAAGCGTGACAATAATCAAGAAAGCGCGCGCACCGCGACGGGATGCGCCACGTAACATAAAGGTCAGCAGCGCCAGCACCACGCAGGCGATGACCACACCTAATGCACCAAGGGTACCGGTGACACCGGTAAGTGGCGTCAGCCACGCGTATAAAGCCACGGCGAAGCCGATCACGGCTGCCAGCAGCAGCAACAGGCTGCCCAGGCGGGAGGGTTGAGAGTGCGACATAGCAGGAATTCCCCTGTTAAAAATGAACAATGAATAAATATGGCGTACGTTCTGGTGAGGGTATGCGGCTGTTTTTCGCGCAGGAAAACGACTAAAAAACAACGCAGCGCGAAGAGCAGCGGCATAGTTCACTAAACGCAACTGAGTATAGGAGATGGTTTTTTAAGGGAGGCGCACAAATTGCTGTGGCAGACACGATGGCTTACCGGCAGAGGCGTTGTATCAATAATGACTATTTTAATCGTGCGTAGTAACACCTCTTTAAGCAACCCGCCATGCAGCGACAAACCGGCAAAACCCACATTGGCCTGCATTCTGGTGATTAACATGCCGGGATGGTGGTAATGCCCGCTTCTGGCACAGATCGGAAGTTCGTATACAGTACATGTAAAATCGGTTCTCCCATGAGACAACGGAAGATCATCAAACTTTTCGGCATGGCAACTATATGAAAGCTGGGTGGGCTAAAGCTTTTAGCGCAGGCTTTAACATTGCCATACTTCCAGTTGATGATTTACATAACCGATGTCAAATACTCGTCGGGACTTAAGTACACCAAAACACCAATAGATCAGTTTTCTCACCCTAACCCGCTGGCCTGGATGGGGATTAATTCCGTGATCCGCTGGCAGGAGTACCGTGCCGGAAAAGAGGGGTAATGCCGGATCGTTTTCTCTGTTATTCCAGAGGGGGAGAATAAGGTCGCTCAACGCCTGTTCACGCCGGCCCCTCTTTTATTTTTGAGTCAATAATGATGAGTCATGAACAACTCTCCCAGCGGCTGCACTTTTATTATTGTGCCATCGTCGCGGCGCTGATCAATGAGCGCTATGGATTCCCGGTTTCCCAGGTGGCTAAAAACCAGTTCTTATTACGCTGGCTGGATAACGCGCAACGCAATAAATCGTTTCAGGCGGAGCTGATTAATGAAATCCGCTGGCTGCGCCGGAAAATGTTAACCGATGGGCTGGCACACGATTATTTACCGATGCTGAAAATGATTTATCGGCAGGGGCAATCCATGATGGCCCCTGCCCCGGTTGTTTTACCCTGAAGGATCCGCGGGGACAGCATAATACTGTTTCCCGCGGATTATCATGGTCACGCCAATTTAATCAGCACCATCCCGGTTAATAACAGCGCCATGCCTAACCAGCCTTTGCTGCTGAGCCGTTGCCCGAACAATATCCAGCCCGCCGCAACCGTCGCCACCAGGCCAAACCCGCCCCATAACGCATAGGCGACCGATAAATCGATGCCTTTTACCGCCTGTGCCAGCGCACTGAAGGCGGCCAGCACGGCAACCAGGGAACCCAGGCCATACAGCGGGCGGCGAAACCCGTTGGAGTACTTCAACAGGATATTCCCGCCGATCTCAAGCCCGGTGGCCAATGCCAGCCAGGCGATATGCATTGCATTAAAGGTGGCCATGGCTCAGCTCCTTATGCGCCTGCATGTTACGCGCCGGGGCGGCATGTGTCTGTGCGGCACGTGCCTGGCTGCTACGCGTCTGCGTGCCGGATTTAATCAGCACAATACCGGCCACCAGCGTCATCAGGCCGGCGATTTTCATGGCCGATAACGTTTCACCAAACAGCGTGACGCTGAACAGCGTGATAAACAGAATGCCGATCCCTTCCCACAGGGCGTAAGCCACCCCCAGCGCAATGCGTTTCACCGCAAAGGCCAATAAAATATAGGACAGCGCAATCATCACCAGCATAAAAATATAGCCGGCACTACTGCCATTCACGCCCGCCCATTTCATCGACACGGTGCCAATAATTTCCGCAGCAATGGCTGCTGTTAATAAAATCCAATACCGCATGATTTCTCTCCTGATGAGAAATAATTCCTGCTCACGCGAAAGTGCTGCGTGAAAACCAAATAAATCAGAAATAAAAAGGAGAGAACGGGGCTAAAGCGCGCAACGCCAGTGCTGATCGCAAAGCAGGCCGTTTACATCAGCAAGGAATAAAGGAGGGGTAAGCATTTTTGGGGTGAACATTTTGTCCATAATTTTACAACCTATCCACGTTGTTGCTTTTCCTCGGTGTGGATGAATAATTGTCCTCAGTAGTTAGACACAAATTTATTCTGCCACAAGCATCAGGGCTTTTTCTAAAATTTTCATTTCTTTACGTAGAAAGCTATTAAAAGTTGACGGGTTTTATGCATCACGCTTTTTTTCCGTTTTCTGAAATAACACTGCGCCAAATAACGGCTGTTTAAAAACAGAGGTAATCAATTGGCTGCTCTGCCGGGGGCGCTTTCTCTTACGGGTATCAGCCTGCCTGTCTGCCATCACCTGCCCATTTGAAAAGGGTTGTTAACGTTAGCTAAAACGGTTTAGCTTATGCAAAACAGCAGAGGAAGGTGAAAAATGAAAAGAGTATGGGTGTTAGGTGATGCCGTGATTGATTTACTGCCGGAAGAAGGCCTGTTGTTGCGCCAGTGTCCGGGCGGCGCGCCGGCGAACGTTGCCGTCGGTGTTGCCAGACTTGGCGGCGACAGTGCGTTTATCGGTTGTGTGGGTAATGATCCTTTCGGCAAATGCCTTCAGGAAGTGCTGGCGGCTGAGCAGGTCGATACGGCCTTTTTGCGCCTGCTGGCTGATCAACGTACCTCGACGGTGCTGGTTGGGTTAGATGAGAACGGTGAGCGCAGCTTTACCTTTATGGTCCGCCCCAGTGCCGATCTGTTCATCACGGCACAGCATTTGCCGCCGTTTGCCGCGGGCGAACTCCTGCATTTTTGCTCAATAGCGCTCTCTGCTGAGCCGTCACGCAGTACGGTGTTTACCGCCATCGACCGCATTCACCAGGCCGGCGGCTTCGTCAGCTTCGACCCCAATATCCGCGAGGATATGTGGAAAAGTACGCAGGAAATGCACGAGGTTATCAGCCGGGCGCTGGCGCTGGCCGAGGTGATAAAACTCTCGCTGGACGAGTTGTGGCTGCTCACCGGCAATGAAAATACGCAAGAGGCGATCGCGCTGTTTACCCAACGCTATCACCCGGCGTTGCTGCTTATCACCCAAGGGAAAGCGGGCGTGATGGTGTGGCAGCAGGGGCAACTCAGCCAGTTCGCTGCCCCCGCCGTTACGCCGGTTGATACAACCGGCGCAGGCGATGCCTTTGTCGCAGGGCTGTTAACCGGCTTGATGAGCGCAGAACACCCCCTCACCACGCCGCTGCCGGAACAGATCATCCAGCTTGCCCAGCATTGCGGCGCGTTGGCCACCACGGCCAAAGGTGCCATGACAGCGCTACCCAAACGTGACTCCCCAGCCCTGAAAAACGTTATGCCTGTCACAAATACACGCTCCCACCTTTAAATCTGATTGAAAACCTCCGGGGGGATTAAATACTCTCTTGCAAAACCGGTTTAGCAACACGGGATCCCTCTGGAGAACAATAATGATAAGGAAGAATGTTTTGGCGCTGGCTGTGGCAGCCGCGATGATGCCGCAGTCTGTTTTTGCTGCGGCTGACCTGACGGAGATTGAACAGCGTCTGGCGTTGCTGGAAGCGAGGCTGGAAAAAGCGGAAAAACGGGCGGATAACGCGGAACACCGTGCCCAACGGGCTGAAGAACGCGTAGCGTTGCTCAGCCGGCCAGCGGCCCAGCCGATATCCCCGCCTCCTGCGGCTGCACACGCCACGGCGGTAACGGCACCGGCTGCCACGGAACCGGGTAATGAGGAGAAGATCCTCGATGGGTTTGAATTCCACGGTTATGCCCGCTCCGGGGTGATCATGAATGACTCCGCCGCCGATACCCAAAGCGGCCCTTATCTCTCTCCGGCCGGCGAAACCGGCGGGGCAGTCGGGCGTTTAGGCAACGAAAACAATACCTATGTTGAACTCAACCTCGAACAAAAAACCCGGCTGGCAAACGGCGCGACCACGCGCTTTAAAGTGATGCTCGCTGACGGCCAGCAAAGTTATAACGACTGGACGGCCGATACCAGTGACCTGAATATCCGGCAGGCGTTTGTTGAATTAGGCAGCCTGCCCACCTTTACCGGTGCCTTTAGTCACGCCACGCTGTGGGCCGGTAAACGTTTTGACCGTGACAACTTTGATATCCACTGGCTCGATTCGGACGTGGTCTTCCTCGCCGGGACGGGAGGCGGTATCTATGACGTGACATGGTCAGATAATGTCAAAAGCAACTTTTCCCTCTATGGCCGTAACTTCGGTGATATCGAAACGATCGATAACAGCATCGAAAACTATATCGTGACCGCCAACACCTTCAGCGGCCCGCTGCAATTTATGCTGAGCGGCCTGCGCGCCAAAGATAATGATGCCCGCACCAACTCCGCACGCCGCACATCGCAGGCCGGTGACAGAGGCATTCACACCATGCTGGCCTGGCATGGTAACAATTTTTACGGTGTCCGGGACGGGACGGCGAAAACGGCACTGCTGTATGGGCACGGCCTGGGCGCGGAGGTAAAAGGCATCGGCTCCGACGGCAACCTCACGGAGCAGGCAGATACCTGGCGTGTCGCCACCTATGGCATGACCTCCCTCAGCCCGCACTGGCGCCTGGCCCCGGCGCTGCTGGCCCAGCAGAGCAAAGATCGCTACATCAACGGCGATGACTACCGCTGGCTCACCCTGAATGTCCGCCTGATGCAGGACATCACGGAAAACTTCATGCTGGCCTATGAAGGCAGCTACCAGTATATGGATTTGCGCCCGATGGGCTTCAAAGACCGGCAGGACGTCAGCGGCGGCTTCTATAAGCTGACCTTTGCCCCGACCTTTAAAGTCGGCGATATGGGCAATTTCCTGAGCCGCCCGGAAATACGCTTTTTTGCCAGCTGGATGGACTGGGACGCGTCGCTTGACCGTTATGCCAGCGATGACGCCTTTGGGTCCGGCGGGTTTACGGCCGGTGGCGAATGGAACGTTGGCATCCAGATGGAAACCTGGTTCTGATTAAACATGTTCGACAGCAATTAAGGGAAGACTATGGATGTGAATAAAGTCGCCAGGCAGCTTTTGCCGCTGCTTGGTGGGAAAGAGAATATTGCGTCGGCGGCACACTGCGCCACGCGCCTGCGGCTGGTCCTCAATGATGATGCGCTGGCGGATAAAAAGGCGATTGGCGACCTTGAGGGGGTGAAAGGCTGTTTCCAGAATGCAGGCCAGATGCAGATTATTTTCGGCACCGGGTTAGTCAATAAAGTCCATGCTGCGTTTATCCAGGAAGTGGGGATCAGCGAGTCATCCAAAAGTGAGGCCGCCAGCGCGGCCGCCCGCAAACTGAACCCGGCACAGCGGATTGCCCGCCTGTTATCCAACATTTTTGTGCCTATCATTCCGGCGATTGTTGCCTCCGGCGTGCTCATGGGGCTGCTGGGAATGCTGAAAACCTATGGCTGGGTCGACTCCAAAAGCGCGCTGTTCGTGATGCTGGACATGTTCAGCTCGTCCGCCTTTATCATCCTGCCGATTTTGATCGGGTTTACGGCCGCCAAAGAGTTCGGCGGTAACCCGTACCTGGGCGCCACCCTGGGCGGCATCCTCACGCACCCGGCACTGACCAATGCCTGGGGCGTGGCCGGCGGGTTCCAGACAATGAACCTCTTCGGGCTGGATATCGCGATGATCGGCTACCAGGGCACCGTCTTCCCGGTGCTGCTGACCGTCTGGTTTATGAGCTGGCTGGAGAAGCGGTTACGCCGGGTGATCCCGAATGCCCTGGATATCATCCTCACCCCCTTTATGACGGTGATTATCTCAGGTTTTGTCGCGATGCTGGTCATCGGCCCAGCCGGGCGGGCGTTGGGCGACGGCATCTCCTTTATCCTGAGCACCCTGATCGCCCATGCCGGCTGGCTGGCCGGGTTGCTGTTCGGCGGGCTCTATTCAGTGATAGTGATTTCCGGCGTGCATCATAGCTTCCATGCCATCGAAGCCGGTCTGTTGGGTAACCCTTCCATCGGCGTGAATTTCCTGCTGCCGATCTGGTCAATGGCGAATATCGCCCAGGCGGGTGCCTGCCTCGCCGTCTGGTTTAAAACCCGCGATGTCAAAACCCGCAGCGTGGTGTTGCCCTCCGCCTTGTCCGGCATGTTGGGGATTACCGAGGCGGCTATTTTCGGCGTGAACCTGCGGTTTATGAAACCCTTTATTGCAGGCATTATCGGCGGGGCAGCGGGCGGCGCGTATGTCGTGATCACCCACGTCAGCATGACGGCTGTCGGGCTGACCGCGCTGCCCGGCCTGGCGATTGTGCAGGCCGGCGCGTTGCTGAATTACATCATCGGCATGGTTATCGCCTTTGGCGTCGCCTTTATCTTATCGCTGCTGCTTAAATACCGGGTTGAGGAGAAAGCATGAGAGAAAATGCATTGTTAAAAAAAGCGCTGAAAAATGTGGCCATTGCCGCGGGCAAGGCCAGACAGGACCCTTACCGCCCCGGCTGGCACCTCTCACCGGCAGCAGGATTACTGAATGACCCCAACGGCTTTATCCAGTTTGACGGCCGGTATCACCTTTTTTACCAATGGAACCCGCTGGCCTGCGCACACGGCGCGAAATGGTGGGGGCACTGGAGTTCAGACGATCTGACCCACTGGCAGCACGAACCGGTCGCGTTGCTGCCGGGCGAGGTGTATGACGTTAACGGCTGTTATTCAGGGTCAGCAGTGAACGATAACGGCACTTTGTGCCTGCTCTACACCGGGAATGTCAAGCTGCCGGGCTCGCGGACGGCATGGCAATGCCTGGCGACCGTGCAGCCGGACGGCGAAGTGACCAAAGCCGGCCCGGTTATCGGCTTGCCTGAAGGCTACACCGGGCATGTGCGCGATCCCAAAGTCTGGCGTCATGGCCCTTACTGGTACATGGTGTTAGGCGCGCAGAACCTGCAGGAGCAGGGGAAAGTGCTGCTCTACCGCGGCGAAACCTTAAGGCAATGGACATTGTCAGGCGAAATTGCCGGCAGCCACCTGAACGGGCTGGGCGAGTTTGGGTACATGTGGGAATGCCCGGATCTGTTTGCGCTCGATGGGCAGGATGTGCTGCTGGTCTGCCCCCAGGGCTTACCCGCGAAAGAACAGAGCTGGCTTAATACACACCAGAGCGGCTATTTTGTTGGCCGGCTGGAGTATGAACACGCTGATTTCACGCATGGCGATTTCCATGAACTCGATCTGGGGTTTGAATTTTATGCGCCCCAGACCACCCTCAGTGATGATGGCCGCAGGCTGTTATTTGGCTGGGTGGGCGTGCCGGATGCGGATGAATTTTACCAGCCCACCGCAGAATATGGCTGGATGCATATGATGAGCTGCCCGCGGGAGCTGCATCTGGTCAACGGGAAAATTATCCAGCAGCCGGTAAAAGAGCTTCAGTCACTCCGTGGCGAACACACCCGGCAACAGGGGTGCGCCGATGACCTTGCCCCGCTGGCGATCACGCAGGCCGAGCTGGTTATCGCCTCGCAGGGCGAGTGGCAAGCCCACCTGGCCGGGGCGTTAACCCTGACCTGCACAGCACAGGGGCTCACCCTCCACCGGATCAATTGCCGTACCGGTGAGCCGGAAACGCGTTACTGGTCCGGGCAGGTGAATCACCTGCATATTTTCTGCGATCATTCGATCGCGGAGATCTTCATCAACCACGGCGAGGCGACCATGACCAGCCGCTATTTCCCTGCCGCTGAACAGCGTATTCACTGGCAAGGGCGGGGGCAACTGACGGTGGAACACTGGCAACTCGAATCGAGCATGGTAGTATAAGCCCCTGTGTTCATTCAGGCTTGCTTACACGTGGATAAACCCAAGCGCGTCACCATCAAAGATATTGCCCAAATGGCGGGGGTGTCTAAATCAACCGCCAGTATTGTTCTCAGCGGCCGCGGCAAAGAACTTCGCGTCTCTGAGTCCACGCAAGAACGGGTAATGAATGTGGCGCGCATGGCCAATTATCAGCCCAGCATTCACGCCAGATCGCTGACCTCCAGCCGGAGCCACACGCTCGGTCTGGTGGTCCCTGAAATGACCAACCACGGATTTGCCACTTTTTCCCATGCCCTTGAAACCCTGTGCCGTGATTCCGGCTTGCAACTGCTGATCGCCTGCACGGATGAAAATACCAGCCAGGAAACGCTTGCCGTGAATAACCTCATCCAACGTCAGGTAGACGGCATTATTGTGGCCTCAAGTATGCTCAATGACACCGAGTATCAGCGCATCAATAAACAACTCCCGGTGGTGCTTTTTGACCGGCATCTGGGGGAATCAAGTTTGCCGTTAGTGATAACAGAATCGATCGAGCCGACTGCACGGTTGGTGGAAGCGCTGGCTGAAGGCGTCAGTGAATTCTATTTTATTGGCGGGCAACCCCGGATCTCCCCCACGCGCGATCGCCTGGCCGGTTATCGCCTCGGGCTGGAGCGGGCAGGGCTGGCGGTGAAACCTGAATGGATTAACCACGGGCACTATAATGCCAGTTCCGGCTATGAGATGTTTGCGGATTTAGTGATGCACCTCGGCCGGTTACCGGAGGCGTTGTTTTGCTCCGCCTGCGGATTGCAGGAGGGGGTGCTCCGGTACCTTTCTCAGCATAAGCTGCTCAACGCAGAAATAAAGCTCTGCAGCTTTGACGACCATTATCTCTATGATGCGCTTTCCGTAAAGATTGATACGGTCGTGCAGGATAACCGGCAATTGGCCTGGAACTGTTTTGAAATGATCAACCAGCTTATTGAAGGCGTTCCCCCTCAGCAGCCGCAGCGTTATTTACCCGCCGGTATCCGGAAACGGCATTAATTCCCCTTACGCCGCAGGAAGCGCCCTGCCCTTCAATCACAGAAGGCGTTCCGGCAGAGCGCACGGAACGCCTTTACGTCCGCAAAAAACGTTAAAGCCCTGCTGCCGTCACATGTTGACCTTGTGGCACAACGCGGCCACGGCCAGCAATAACAGCGCGATGAACAGGAACGCCGTGGATAAGGTGCTGACGTGCGCCACGAACCCGACAATCGCCGGGCCGGAGAGCACACCCATGTACCCCAGCGTCGTCACGGCCGGTACGGCCACGGCCTGCGGCATACTCTGCTGCCGGCCAATGGCTGAGAACATCACCGGCACAATGTTGGCACAGCCGATGCCGATCAGCAGATAACCCGCCAGCGAGAAGCCCCAGTAAGGCACAAATACCGCGATTGCCAATCCGGCAGCCGCCACCATCGCCCCGGTGATCACCACCGGGTAGCGGCCAAACCGTGACACGATGATGTCGCCGGTGAGGCGCCCTACGGTCATCGCGGCCGCAAAACAGGCAAAGCCCAGCCCGCTTATCGCTTCCGGCATCGCCCGGTGCTCGCTCAGGAAGACGGCGCTCCAGTCCAGCACCGTGCCTTCCGCCAGGAATACGGCAAAACAGATGGCGCCGATGGTCAGCACCGCACCGCGCGGCAGGGCAAAAACCGGGCCTTCCGCCGGGTTCGCGTAGGTGAGCAAACCGCTGATATGGGTGATCAGCAGCAGCACGGACACCGCGGCGATCGCGATGCTGGCATACAGAGGGGAAACCCCGGCCGACATCATGCCGCTCATCGCCCCGGCCCCGGCAATGCCGCCCAGGCTGTAAAAGCCGTGGAAACCTGACATGATCGGTTTATCGGCGGACTTTTCCACCAGGATAGCCTGCACGTTCATCGCACAATCCGTGGTGCCCATCCCCATGCCGAATACCAGCAGGGCCAGCGCCAGCATACTGGTCTCCGGCAGCACCGCGAGTAACGGCAAAATCAGGCTGAACAGCAGCGTTGAGATGATTAACACCGCGCGGCAACCAAAACGGGTGGTCAGGTGGCCGGTCAACGGCATGGCTATCAGTGCGCCCACCCCGAGGCACAGCAACAGCAGCCCGAGTGTGCCGTCATTGACGCCGGTGTTCAGTTTGGCAAACGGTACCAGGGCCGCCCACCCGGCGGTGGCAAAACCGGCGATAAAAAACATTGCCCGCGTCGCCCGCTGTTCACGCACGGCAGGCAGGCCCTGCGTACACTGTTCCTTCATCATGTCGGTATAATCAGGCATAACCTCATGCTCTCCATTAAAAAGTGGGATACAGACAGGCGCGTTAACCGTTCAGCACGGCCAGCACCTGCTGGTGCAGCGCCGGGCAGCCGGAGGCCACCACCGCACCGCCCTGCTCGGCGCGCCCGCCATCAAGCGTCGTCACGACCCCACCGGCCTGCTCAATCAGCGGGATAAGCGCCACGATGTCATACGGCTGAAGCCCGAACTCGACGCAGATGTCGATCCGCCCTGCCGCCAGCATGGCCATCGCATAGCATTCTCCGCCATAACGGGTCATCAGCGTTTTTTCCGCGAGGGCAGTGAAGTGGATCTCAGGATGCCGGGCGATCGGTTCCGGCGACGTGGTATGCAGAATAGCCTGATCGAGCGCGAGGTTTTTCCGGGTCTGCAACGGGGTGATGGCGTGGGCACTGCTGGCCCAGGAGCGGGTGCCGTCTGACCAGAAACGCTCGCCGGTGTATGGCTGGCTCATCATGCCCATCACGGCGCGGCCTTTATACATCAGCCCGACCAGGGTGCCCCAGACCGGTAACCCGCACAGGAAAGGTCGCGTGCCGTCCACCGGGTCCAGCACCCACTGGTATGGCCCCTCGCCGGTCGTACCGTACTCTTCGCCCATAATGCTGTGGCTGGGGTAATCGCGGCCAATCAACGCCCGCATGACCCGCTCCGCCGCCCGGTCGGCCTCTGTAACCGGGTCAAACCGGTAACCCTCTTTCGGCTTGGTGCTGACGGATAATTCTTCATTGGAACGATAACGCGGAAGGGTTTCTTTGGCCGCAGCATTAGTCAGTTCATGGAAAAAAGCGATATCAGGCAAAGACATAGTCATGATGGCGTTCCTGAGGTGAAAGGAGTATTCAGTTGACAAATTACCGTGCAGTGATAATTTGTGCTCGTTTATGATTCTTTATATCGTATTTCAGGAGTTATTATGCTCGATTATGCAGCTTTCCCGGAACAGAGGCAATCGCTGATTCGGCAATTATTAGTTCAGGAAGGCCGGGTGGTATGTGCTGACCTGGCGGAGAAGTGGCAGGTTTCTGAACATACGATCCGGCGTGATTTGCAGGAGCTGGCACGGGAAGGCGTGTGTAAAAAAGTCTATGGCGGCGCTGTCAGCATCGTGCCGCCGTCAGGTGATCTGGCGGCCCGCACTGAACAGGGCAGCGCTGAAAAAGCACGGCTCGGCGCGGCCTGCGCGCAGCTGGTGAAAGCCGGGAGTTGTATTTTCATTGATGCCGGCTCGACCAATCTGGCCCTTGCCCACGCCCTGCCGGATGACCTGGCGTTCACAGCAGTCACCAATACTCCTGCCATTGCTGTTGCGCTGATGGCGCACCCGCATTGTGACGTCATTATGCTGGGTGGGCGCCTGCAAAGGCAGAGCGGCGGCAGCGTGGGCATTACCGCCCAGCAGCAAGCCGCGCATATCGCGTTTGATCAGGTGTTTCTGGGTGGCTGCGCACTCGACGCCGAAGAGGGCATGACGGTATTCGACTACGAAGACGCGGCGTTCAAGAAGTCGGTAATGTTACGCAGTAACGAAGTGATCATGGCGATGACCGCGGAAAAAGTCCCCGGCGTCGCCCGTTACTCTGTTGCCTCCTGTGAAGACATCGCGGTGCTGGTGGTGGAGCGCACCCTGCCTGCCGGGATGCTCGCCGCATTTAAGGAGAAGAATATCCGGTTGGTGCATCCTGAATAAGGGGGATGTCTGTTAAGCAGAGCATAATAAACATGGACAGTGACAGCCAGCCGCCAGAAAGGAGGCTTATCATTTTCATTGCTTGCATGAGCAACCCCAGGTACAGCCGGTGAGCAATTTATAATGTGCCACATAGTAACCAGGTGATGTTGATAATGGGGTTTAACATTAAAGTATGATGTAACTAATAAAGAAAAAGTAACCACCTTTTATTAGAGATAGATTGTCTTTTCAACAAGTTATTATCTGGACACAGGGTGTAACACCGTCAACTCATCTTGCGCAGGGATTAACACATGTCACACCTTGTTATTGAATAAAATTTATCCTTTAATTCATCAGCAATAAAAATAATAACTGGATAGCGCACCCGGTTAATAAATCTCCCAAAGCCTTTCATCAGTCTGTAGTGTTAAAGTGTCTGTGCTGGGATCAAATTCTGCATTTTTCAGCATGTGGGTAAAGCATTTTTTCCCATCTTTGCGGCGGTGAAATTGAATAACCTTGGATCCAATTTTGGTTAACGCCTCAAAAATACGTAAGCGCAACCGTTGCGTAATTTCATGTGATTCAAAACCACATAGGTGGGCGAAGACAGGGAAAGGTAAAGTCACGGTATTTGTCTGTGCACCCTGTTCACTGAACACGGCAATAATGCCCATCCATACAGAAAAATCAGTAAGAATATTAAGACGCTCTCCCCGTATTTGTATCTGATCATAACGTTCATGATGTGAAAGCATTAATGAAGACAGCGCAGCAGACACATCAACCCGGTGTTTTTCACCGTTTACCGCCGTCTGTGTGCCTGGGACAAATATGCTTAACCACAGCAACACAGCCGGATGCACCATCGAACCTGACGCCGCTGCATGTTCGTTAGGAGCAGTGAGTTTATTACTTCTTAATGAATTTATAAAAAAACGATTACCAATCAGTATATTATCCATTTTTATATTTCCTGTTCCTTCAGCAGGTATAACTATTTTCTCTGAATAAGATGACATCTATTCACGTAGGTTAAATAATGCCCTCTACATGAGGCCACGCACAGTAAAGCATGATGTAGTGTACATTTTACATGATCTAACACACATCAATGCACTCTGAGGCTGATAAAAGATAGCTCATAACCCCGTATGCTTTTTAAAGCATACGATGAAAATCTCTCACCATTCTTTATGTGCCTGTCGCTTGCAACAGGTTTCATCCCTTCCGTTGATGAGCGTCAGATCACTTCGCTTTTTAAAGGCGCAATTTAATACGCCCCTCCAACTCGTCAGGTATGCGCCCCCCAGGTTTTTGGGGGCTTAAAATGCATTAATTCTAAATAGCGCTGGACTTATCAACATAGAAGGTTCCACCTATCAGAAAACGGTCGGGGATAATTATTCTTATTTTATTAAGAATAAGTAGGCTCTCACCTAATACTTAATTCACACCCTACCCGCGCTGCTTAATGCCGGGTAAACACCTTCCACAGTGATTTACAGCGACACCTGGTGTTTCATAGGGTGATTGCCTGTAACACCTGGTAAGCCAACCTGCCAGCAGCCCTGCTGCGGATAAGGGGATCAACCGCGAGGCGCCGGGCAGCGGACAAGTGCATCAACCGGGCTAAAGAGCAATGACCCAAAGCAGGTGAGCGTTCAAAGCAGCAGGATGAGCATTTGTCTATTCATGGTAACGCGGGGTTTCTGATTGATGAGGATTCGTCTATTCATGGCAGTGATGGCCGGCAGGAGGATGAATTGCCGGTTGAAGCCCCATAGCGATTGGTCTGTTCATGGTAGAGTGCGCTTCATCACATTTTTTAGCCGGGAAATTGTCCACTCCATCGCGGAATGCCATGAACAGGCACATCACCACCATGAATAGACAAATCCACCATGAACCGACTAATGCGCGGCTACTCGCCTGGCAGCAGTTCCGGGCGGCGGGAATGGATTAAAAAATAAACCGCGCCCTCTTTTTTCACTTCCGAATAGGTGAGATAACCGATTTTTTCCAACTCTTTCATGGCATTACGCACGGCAAGGTTTTGTGTGCCGATGCTTGACGTCAGGTTCAGGCGATCGCGTAACCGTTCCAGCGACACTTTGATAAAACCGTTCGGCATACTTTCGATGTACACATACAACGCCTGGGCAGATTCCTTACGCGGCAGCGCCTGAATAGCTTTCAGCTGCAAAAGAACTTTATGGTCAAAGGCATACAGCTCCCACAGGCGCGCATCCCCTTCCAGCACGATGGTGTCTTTCTCAATGTCATACAACGCATTGTTGAGTAAGTGCGTAATGAACGCTTTCGTACCGTTTTTATTTTTAAACGAGATCACGACTGACGCTAAACGGTTGAGAGAATTGAAAAAACGGTCTCTGGAGCGTTTGTTGATATCATCAACCGCGATGCCGCTCAGTTTGGCAAACTCGGTAAAAGGCAACTCGATTTTGTTGGAGTTCACCCCATATTTGCTGAATGCCCTGATCGTCCCTATCCAGGTTTTGAAATCTGTACTCATATCAAGGCGGTTACCGCGGATCATGATGCTGGTATACCCCTCTGATTTGGCTATCTCCAGCTCTCTCAGATCGTCAGACGCATCGATCACAGATCCACCGCGGACAGGTTTATTTCTGGCTGCAGGCACAAAAACGCCCAGGCGCATCAGGGCGATAGGCTGGACAGTCCGGTTAGCAGTCGGAGTCAGTGGATAAGATTTCTTTTCCGTATCAACATTAAAGACCAACGCATCATTTATTGTCATGATTTCACTGTCTTTTCTCATGCCCTGCATCCTATAATTCAACGGTGAGTAAAAATGGCTTTTACCATGAACAGACCAACACTTTGCCATGAACAGACTAATGATTACCATGAATAAACCAATGTTTACCATGAACAGACCAACGTTTACCATGAACAGACAAATCCAAAGTGCCTTTTTCCTCAGATAAATCAAATGATTATATGCCCGGTGATCTTTTAGGATCTTTATAGGATCTATTTAGGATCTATTTTAGGATCTATCCAGTGGATAAGTGGATAACCCGTTTCAACAGAGGGCTGAAGGTGCAGGAACGTGGCAATAAAAGGCGTTTCATCAGGAAAATAACCGGGCAGCGGTAAGCGGGAAAAGGCGTACCGAAAGGGGAATGCGCCCCCGCTTATGAAGAACGTATTACTTGCGCCCTGCGCTGACGCTGATCGCTCCAGACGGTAAAGATACCTGCCAATGCTACAATCGATGCACCAATCAGGGTCGAGGGGCCGGGCAAACTGTCGAGGAACAGATAGCCAATCACCATCGACCACACCAACGTGGTGTAATCGAACGGTGCCAGCAGTGAGGCATCAGTATAACGCAGGCTCAGGGTAATCAGGATTTGCGCCATACCGCCAAAAAAACCGCAGCCGATTAACAGGATCAACTGATGGGGCGTGGGCATCACCCAGCCAAAAAACAGGGTGAACAGCCCAATCAGGGTGGTCATCAGCGAAAAATAGAAAACAATGGCACCGGGCTTCTCAATACCATTAAGAAAGCGGATCTGCACATTCGACGTTGCCGAACACATTGCAGCAACCAGGGCAAATAACGCCCCCAGACCCGTGCCGGCAGAAACGCCTTGCAGGGTGAAAAATGCACTGCCGGCAGTCAGATTCGCTGACAGCATCATGATGATCCCGGCGAAACCCACCACAACTGCCAGCCAGCGGGAAAAGCGTACGTTCTCTTTCAACAGTAGCGCCGCCATGATCACCGTGAATAACGGCGCGGCATAGCTGATGGCAGTGGCATCAGCCAGAGAGAGATACACCAGCGCCATATAGTTAAAATACATGCCGCCGGTACCGGAAAACCCCCGGATCAAATGGCCGCCGATATTGCTGGTTTTAATGCTCTCAAGGATGCAGCCCTGGCTTTTCAGCCAAATCAGCAAAGGGATCAACGCCACGAATGACCGGAAGAAAATCACCTCGCCGGTAGGGACTGTTCCCTGCAACCCTTTGACGCAAGCCAGCATCAGGGTTGCACAGAGTGCTGAAAGTATTTTTAGTGAAATCCCCAATCTGGCATTCATGGTATTACCCGCAGAGTTAACTGGAAAAAGAGCGCGGAACACGCTTTGCCCCCGTACCTTAGGTCGCAGGCCTGGCGCAGGGTTAAGATAATTTCGTTCTGCCCGGATAGTTTTTGCTTATTTTTCCCGGTCATATAAATCCCCTATCTCCCGACACGGTTTCCCTCTTACCGGCCATAACGTAACGCCGATATAGTCGGTTAACACCTTATCCGGTGCTAATGGGAGATCCCGAATGACACTCAAGCAATGCGCGCCTTTTGCGCTGGCCCTGCCCGCTCTGCTGGCGTTCTCGTCAGCCCAGGCGGATTTACTCTCTGATGTGAAAGCACGCGGTGAACTGAAATGCGCTGTCTACTCCGATGTGCCACCCTTCTCTTCACCCGATCCCAAAACCCGCCAGCTGGTAGGCATGGATGTTGATCTCTGCCACGCGCTGGGCCGGCAAATGGGGGTGAAAACCATGCTGATGCCGACGTCCGTCGAAGCGCGTATTGCGGTGATCGCCACCGGGCGCGCAGATGTGCTGATCGCGAACCTGGCGTACACCAAAACACGCGGCAAGCAGATCCAGTTCAGCGATCCGTACTACGTGGCGAAAGAGATGCTGTTGGTCAAACAACCGAACGCGGATAAAACCCTGGCGGATTTCAAAGGCAAACGCATCAGCGCCACCAAAGGCACCACCTCTGAGCAGTCGATCCATCTCAAGGGCGGCAAAGCGGTGACCTTCCAGGATGCCGCGTCCGCTTTCCTGGCGCTGGAGCAGAACAAAGCCGTGGGCTTCGTCACCAACACCATGACAGCCATCAAAATGATCAATCAGGCGAAAAAAGACGGCATCGAACTGGCGATGATCAAAGAGCCGATGGCGCTGGAGCCGATTGGTGTCGGCATGAAGCGTGACGAACCGGCGTTGCTGGCGAACGTCAATACCAGCCTGAAAGCGATGGATGACAACGGCACCATCGACAAAATCTGGGCGACCTGGATCGGGCCGGGCACCGAATACAACATGGTGCGTGAGGAGCGCGTCCAGCCGCTCGCCAGCCTGAACTTCCAACCACTGGAATAATCATGGTGCTGTCACGCGCGGCGTCGCGCCCCCTCATCCTCTCTCCGGCGGAGGGCAAAACCGGCCTGAAGCTCTCCACCATGGGCAGCCGTGCCTGGCTGGCCGAAACCACCGGCGCGTTTGACTTACCCGCCCAGCGCCGTATCTGGTCACTGGCGCGGGCACTGGCACAGTGTGACGACGTGGAATCGCTGATCCCCGGTGTCACCAATTTGCTGGTGTTATTTCGCGCCACCCCGCCTGATGCCGGAGTGGTTGAATATCGACTGCACCAGCTATGGCAGCAGGCACAGGCGGTAGAGGCCAACGGTAAGCTCATCCATATCCCGGTCTGCTACGGCGGGGAACACGCCAGCGATCTGGACGCGGTATGCCGCCATACCGGCTTCAGCGCGCAGGAGGTGGTGCGCCGCCACTATCAGGGCCATTACACGGTGTTTGCTATCGGCAGCGCACCGGGGTTTGGCTATCTCCACGGCCTCGACCCACTGTTGGCCACCCCGCGTAAAAAAGTGCCGTCGCTCAATATGCCGAAGGGCACCGTGACGATCGGCGGCCCGCAGGCAGGCGTGTCAGTACTGACCGGGCCGAACGGCTGGAATGCGATCGGCTATGCCGATATTGCGGTGTTTGATCCCTGGGCGGAAAGCCCGGCGTTGATGGCACCCGGTGATACCGTACGCTTCCTGCCGGAGAGGATTGAACTGTGATTGAGATTGAACAGAGCGCCGCCCTGAATACCGTGCAGGATTTGGGGCGTTTTACCTGGCGTCACCTGGGGGTTTCCGTGAGCGGCGTGATGGACCCGCTGGCACTGCGTGCCGGGAATATCCTGTTGGGTAACGATGAAAATGCCGCCGCGATTGAAGTGCAGATGTTCCCGTTTCGCGTGCGTTTTACTGCCGATACTGCGATTGCAGTGACCGGCGCAGACTGCCGTACCCGGCTGGACGGTATCGAACTGCCGGCGTGGTGGGGCTGTGCAGTGAAACGCGGGCAGGTGCTGGAGATGCGTTACCCGCGCCACGGCGCCCGTGGCTACCTGTGCATTGCGGGCGGCATTGATGTACCGCAGGTGCTGGGGTCGCGCAGTACCGCACTGCGCGGCAGCTTTGGCGGCCTTGAGGGTCGCCCGTTACAACGCGGCGACAGGCTCATTACCGGCACCCCCACCGCCGCGCCGCTGCCGCCCGGCGGCATCGGTATTGAGCCGCCGGAGCAGGCAATGCCTGAGGCGTTTACACGTAACCGCGCCGGGCTGGTGAACGTCCGCGCCATCCCTTCAGGGGAGTATGCCCTGTTTGCCGCGGATGCCACACGCTTCTGGCAACAGCCCTGGCAGGTGTCGCGGCAGAGTAACCGCACCGGCTACCGGCTGGCCGGAGAGCCGGTTCTGCCGTCAGAAACGGTGGAGATGCGCTCCTATGGCCTGATCCCCGGTATTGTGCAGGTGCCGCCCGCCGGGGAGCCGATCATTCAGCTCAGTGATGCCAATACCGCAGGCGGATACCCGAAAATCGCCTGTGTCATTGAAGAGGATTTGTGGCGTCTGGGCCAGGTGCAGCCCGGCCAGTCAATCCAGCTGGTCGAGACTGACGCGCAGGGCGCAATAGCGGCCCGCCAGGCGATGGAACACTGGCTCGCGACCGTGCGCGACAGCGTCACACTGTATTCATCCGCAGCAGGGTTTTAACAGGATAACCGTATGAAAATTGACATCAATTCGGATATGGGCGAAGGGTTTGGGGTTTATCAGCTGTGTGATGATGCCGCGCTGATGGAGGTGGTGTCATCGGCCAATATCGCCTGCGGCTTTCATGCCGGCGACCCGGCGATC
The DNA here is from genome assembly GCF_018257325.1 of Nissabacter archeti. Taxonomy (NCBI): domain Bacteria; kingdom Pseudomonadati; phylum Pseudomonadota; class Gammaproteobacteria; order Enterobacterales; family Yersiniaceae; genus Nissabacter; species Nissabacter archeti. The sequence continues at coordinate 30,429 of NZ_JAERKB010000013.1, read as the reverse complement.
ATGACGCGCATGGTACGGCTGGCGCACGCGCACGGCGTCGGCATCGGTGCCCATCCGGGGTTCCCGGACCGGCAGGGGTTCGGGCGCAAAGAGTTGCCTTACTGCCCGGAAGAGATCTGCCAGCAGGTGATTTACCAGATCGGTGCACTGCGAGCCATCGCTCAGGCGGAAGGCGCGCGGGTCGCGCATGTCAGTTTCCATGCGGCAATGGGTACGATGATCAACCGTGACGACGCGCTGGCAGCGCAGGTGATGCGGGCGATTGCACGTATCGACCCGACGCTTATTATCTTCTCGCAGCCCGACACTCTGATTGAACGCGCCGCCGCCGCCGCGGGCCTGCCAACCCTGACACTGTTTCTCGCTGACCGCGCCTATGATGCCAATGGCCGGCTGGTGCCGCGCGGCGTGCCGGGGGCAGTCATCACCGGGGAACAGGCGGTACGGGCGCGGGTACGCCAGTTTTTACACCAGGGCACCGTCACCACCCTTGAGGGGGAACGTTTGCCGATCCGCGCGCGCTCTATCCTGATCCACAGCGATACGCCGGGGTCAGTCGAACTGGCCAGGCAGGTACGCAGTGAAATCAACGCCAACGGCGACAGCATTGCACCGGCCGCTGAGGTACTGGCCCAATAACCCGCAGGGGGCCACATCGGCCCCCTGGTTGATTAACGGCAGCCTGCGCAGAACGCCGCGAGGCGATCGCAGCCGGTGTGCAGCCGTTCCATGCTGGTGGCGTAGGAGAGCCGGAAATAGGGGCTCATGCCGTAAGCCGCGCCCGGCACCGTCACCACATGCTGCTCCTCAATCAATGCCATCACAAAATCTGCATCGTTATTGAGTTTGCGCCCCGCCGCGCTGGTTTTCCCGATAATCCCTTCGATATTCACAAACAGGTAAAACGCGCCCTGCGGGGAATGGCAGCGCACACCGGGGATCGCGGCCAGACGGCCCAACACATAATCACGGCGTTCGCGGTAAATGGCGGCACGCGCGTTCAGCAGATCCTGCGGGCCTTCCAGCACCGCCACTGCCGCCGCCTGCGTCAGCGTGGTGACGCCCCCGCTGTTCTGGGTGTTCACATTGCTCATCGCGTTGATTAACGCTGCCGGGCCGCCGCAAAAACCCAGCCGCCAGCCGGTCATGGAATAGGCTTTTGATACACCGTTCACCGTCAGGACACGATCGAAGAGACGTGGCTCAACCTGTGCCAGCGTCCAGAAGGTCACGTCGTCATAAATCAGGTGCTCATAAATATCATCAGTCAGCACCCAGACATGCTGATGACGCAGCACCACCTCCGCTATTGCGCGCAGCTCATCAAACGTCGCTACCGCGCCGGTGGGGTTACTGGGGTAATTGATCAGCAGCCATTTGGTTTTGGCCGTGATCGCCGCGTCGAGATCGTCGGGCAGCGGTTTGAAGCCGTATTCTTCATGGCAGGCCACCGGCACCGGCGTCCCGCCGGCAAATCTCACGATATCGGCATAGCTGATCCAGGAGGGCGTCGGGATCACCACCTCATCGCCGGGATTGATCGTCGCCATCATGGCATTGAAGATGATTTGCTTGGCACCGCCGGCAGTGAGGATCTGGCTGACATCGTAATGCAATTCGTTATCACGCAGGAATTTGCGCTGAATGGCTGCCCGTAAGGCGGGCGTGCCGTCCGTGGGCGGGTAACGCGTATCGCCCGCGCGTGCGGCGGCATAGGCGGCCTCTGTGGCGTGTTCCGGCGTCGGGAAATCCGGCTCGCCGGTGGAAAGCCCGACGACATCAACGCCCTGCGCGGCAAGGTCACGCGCTTTTTGCGTCATGGCGACGGAGGCAGAGACAGAAACATGGGTTAAGCGATCGGCAATATCAGGCATGGCGCACTCATTCCAGGTGGCAGGTCAGAAAGCCGCGGGTGAACGCCACCGCGGCAGCAAAGTTCAGACCGAGCATAGGGCGGCGGCGGCGGCGGCGGATAATAGCGCTTTCCTGTGGTGACATAACCCAATGCAATAATGCGCGCCGGGCAACGCACCGTGCTGGTGCAGCCCGTCCCGCCTTTTCCGGCTGGCCATTGGGCAAAGGCCGCGCGCCCGGCGGCTCTGCCGGATAAGGCGTTCTGGCACCGATCTTGCGTGTGATAAAAACACGTTATGACATGAGATCCTGCCCATGAACCTTCGTCGCCTGAAATACTTCATCAAGATTGTGGATGTCGGCAGCCTGACGCAGGCCGCAGATATCCTGCATATTGCCCAGCCGGCATTGAGTCAGCAGCTGGCAACGCTGGAGGGCGAAGTTAATCAGCAACTGCTGATCCGCACCAAGCGCGGGGTAACGCCGACCGAGGCGGGCAACATCCTGTATGCCCACGCCCAGGCGATCCTGCGTCAGTGCGACCAGGCGCAAAGCGCCATTGACGGCGCCGGGCGGGCCTTGTCCGGCCAGGTTTCCGTGGGGCTGGCACCCGGCACTGCCGCCCAGCAACTCGCACTGCCGCTGATGGCGGAGGTGCACCGGCAGCATCCGGGCATCGTGCTCTACTTCAATGAAAATTTCGGCACCACACTCAGTGAGCTGATCATGAATGGCCGGATGGACATGGCGGTGATCTACGACAACCGCAATATCCACGGGCTGCGCTTCATTCCGCTGATGAAAGAGGCGCTTTACTTCGTCTGCCCTAATCTGCTGGCTGAACCGGTACGTGAGATCCGCCTGGCCGAGGTGGCGCGCTATGAGCTGTTCCTGCCGCGCATCTACAACATCATGCGAAAAGTTGCCGATGACGCCTTTATCCACGCCGGGCTGGCCTACCGCGTAAAGTGCGAAATTGAATCCCAGACCACCCTCAATGCCGCGCTGGCGGCGGGCATGGGCTGCACCATCATGCCGGAATCGGCGGCACGCGGCATGGTGAAGGCCGCCGATGCCTGGATAGCGAAAATCATCGACCCGGACGTGCAAACCTCGCTGTCGTTCTGTATGTCTGACCACCTGCCGTTATCGCAACCGGCGGAGGCGGTCAAAGAGATCCTGCTGCAGCTGATGGCCCGGCGCACCGCTGACAACCGCCCGCTTACCCTGGTGGGGTGATAAGCACCGCTTATTGCCTTAACACGAAAGCCTCTTACGGAAGAGAAACCGTCCCGCGCTAGAGTCACTGCTCCGGCGTGGGGGAGGTTGGCCCCGCGCACGTCAACCGCCGGCCCGCAATGGAGGGAATATGGAAAAAGACACACTCGCCCTTGGTCACATTCGCCAGCTGGCGAAAAAAATGCACGCATCGGGGCTGCATGAAATTGAACTGCACAATGGCCACTGGTCATTGACGCTGCGCTACCCGGCACGCCCCGCCGTTGCCGGAGGCGCTCCTTTCCCCCTTGAACTCCGCAAGCCTGCGCCTTCCGGTGCAAACGCCCCGCCTGACGTTACGCCGCTTTCTGCGCCGATGCCGGGCCGGGTGCTGCTGCGCCATCCGCAACAGGATGCCGCCTGGATCCAGCCGGGCCAGCGGGTCACACAGCACGAGCTGCTCGCGCTGCTCAAAGTGGGCGCGCTCTACCTGCCGCTGCGCAGCCCGACCACAGGTGTGGTGGCGCACATCGTGGCGGAGCAGGGGCAGGCAGTGGAATTCGGCAGCCCGATCGTGCTGATCGCCGCACAGCCCTGAGCGTTATAAGTCAGCCTTATCCCCTCAGTGCGTTTATGTCTTATACCCGCCGGGCATAACTGCATAGAGTCAAAAAACAGAGAGTAACCGACTGCGCGACGCATCGCGCAACCTACCAAGGAGAGCTGAGATGCCGTTTTCTGATTACAACGTTGCGCTGGTCACCGGCGCGTCCGCCGGGATGGGCGAAGCGATTGTGGAACGCCTGTGCCGCGAAGGCATCACCGTTCATGCGGTGGCCCGGCGCAAAGAGCACCTGGCGGCGCTGGCCGACCGCACCGGCTGCATTCCCCATGCGATTGACGTTGCGGATTTGGCCGCCCTGACCGCCTTATGCCGCGATCTGCAGGTCGATATTCTGGTAAACAATGCCGGGGTATCCCACCCTGGGTCGATTCTGCAGGCCGATGAGCACGTGGTGGATACCCAGGTGGATGTCAACCTGCGCGCAGTGCTGCACCTGTGCCGCCTGCTGGTGCCGGGCATGGTGGCGCGCGATTGCGGCCACGTCATCAACATCACCTCTATCGCGGCGATCTACAACTTCAACGGCAATTCGGTCTATCACGCCACCAAAGCGGGCGTTCATGCGCTGTCGCGCCAGTTGCGCGTTGACTGCTGCGGCAAACGGGTACGCGTCACGGAGATCTGCCCCGGCCGGGTGGCCACGGACATTTTCGGCAACGTGTCGGGCAACCATGAAGAGGCCCGCCGCCATTTTATTGACGGCTTCGAACTGCCGCAGGCGAGCGATATCGCTGATTGCGTGGCGTTCGCCATTTCCGCACCGATTGCCGTCAATATCGGCAATATCGAAATCATGCCGACCCTTCAGGTGCCGGGGGGCCTCTCCACCCTGCGCCCCGGCGACAGCCTGAACTGATCAGGAGAAACCAACATGGCACTCGATTTCAGCACCGTGATGAGCGGCCACTATGGCCGGATGATCGTCGATGGCGCGGTGGTCACGCTGGAACTGGCGTTGGGTGCCTGGCTGCTGGCCATGTTCATTGCGCTGATACTGGTGGTCATCCGCCTGACCGGCCGCCGCAGCGCGCAATGGCTGGTATCGGCCTATGTCTCCTACCACCGTAACGTACCGACGCTGATTCAGCTGATGATGTGGTACTTCGCGATCCCGACGCTGCTGCCGGAAGCGGTGCAGATGTGGGTAAATGAATTCAACGCAGAGTTCCTGTTCTCGCTGTTTGCCCTGGGGTTATGCCAGGCAGCCTACTTTTCTGAGGACATCCGCAGCGGCCTGCGGGCGATCCCGGAAGGCCAGACCGAAGCCGCCCGCGCGCTGGGCATGGGCTACGTTCGGTCGATGCGGCTAGTGATCCTGCCGCAGGGCATCCGCAATGCGCTGCCGTCCGTGATCAACCACAGCGTGTTGCTGTTCAAAAACACCAGCCTGGCGATGGTGATTGGCGTGGCCGATCTCACTTACGTCACGCGTGACATTGAAAACCAGACCTTCCGCACTTTTGAAGCCTATGTGATCGCCACTGCCGGTTATCTGGCCTTCTCCTTACTGTTGATGGGCGCAGGCGCCCTGCTGGCGCGCCGCTTTCAGCGTGCCTATGCGAGGTAACCACCATGTTTGAGATATTCAGCATTTTGCATGACAACGGCCTGTTGCTGTTGATGGGGCAATACCCCAGCGGCCCGCTCGGCGGCGTGCTCTGTACGCTGTTGCTGTCGCTGCTGGCGGTGCTGCTGGCCTTTCCGGTGGGGGTGCTGCTGGGGCTGGCGCGGTTGTCGCCGTGGCGCTGGCTGAGCTGGCCCGCCGCCTGCTGGGTATATCTGCTGCGCGGCATCCCACTGATGATGGTGGTGTTCTGGACTTATTTCTGCGTGCCATTGCTGATCGGCCATACCATCAGCGGCTTCACCACCATGCTCTGCACGCTGGTGATTTATGAGAGCGCCTATATCGCTGAAATCGTGCGCGGCGGCATTCAGGCATTGCCTTCCGGCCAGTATGAAGCATCACGCGCGCTGGGCATGGGCCATATGAAAACCCTGCGCCTGGTGATTTTGCCGCAGGCGCTGTTCAACACGCTGCCCAGCCTGGTGAGCCAGCTGGTTTCCATCATCAAAGACAGCACGCTCGGGTATGTCATCAACGTGCCGGAACTGACCTATGCCGCCAATCAGGTCAGCAACCAGCTGTTAACCAAGCCGTTTCAGGTGTTCGCCATCGTGGCACTGAGTTACTACCTCATCTGCTGCAGCCTGACCTGGCTGGCGAACCGGCTTGAGGCACACATCGCCCATAAACGCCGCAATGAACGCCCAATAGCCGGTGACGCCGTGGCACCCCTGGTGCTCAGCAAAACGCAACCCCAATAAGGAGCAGCCATGCGCCCGATGATTATGTTCAACCAGGTCAATAAGTGGTACGGCGACTATCAGGCTCTGACCAATGTCAGCGCTGAGATCAAAACCGGCGAAGTGGTGGTGGTGTGCGGGCCGTCCGGCTCCGGCAAATCGACGCTGATCCGCACCGTAAACCGGCTGGAGCCGATTGAGCAGGGCGAGATCCTGTTCGACGGCATCGATATCCACGGCAGCAGCACACGGCTGAACACGCTGCGCACACGCATCGGCTTCGTGTTCCAGAATTTCAACCTGTTCCCGCACGTATCAGTTATCGAAAACATTATGATGTCGCCGATAAAAGTGCTGGGCGAGAAGCGTGCAGAGGCACGGCAACATGCGGGGATGCTGCTGGAACGGGTGGGCCTGTCGCACAAGGCCAACGCCTACCCGGCGCAGCTTTCCGGCGGGCAACAGCAGCGCGTCGCCATTGCCCGCGCGCTGGCGATGAAACCGCCGGTGATGCTGTTTGACGAACCCACCTCCGCGCTGGACCCGGAAATGGTGGGTGAAGTGCTCAATGTAATGCGTGGCCTGGCGCAGGAGGGCATGACCATGATGTGTGTGACGCATGAAATGAATTTTGCCCGCGACGTCGCCGATACCATCTGGTTTATGGATCAGGGGCAAATCCTGGAGAAAGCCACGCCGGATACCTTTTTCCGGACACCGCAACACGCCCGCGCGCGCCGCTTCATCAGCGATCTGCTGGTGCACTGAACCGGTATGCCCCGGAACAGGACTGCCGGGGTACGTTTTGCTGCGGAAGGTGGGAAAGTCTCCTGAGCATATCAAAGCACCCTGCCAGACGCCCTCAATCGTACGCAGTGCGGTTTTTTAGCTTACCCCTTCCGTTGACCTACCTATCATGGAAAACGCGTTAACATCCCGCTGAGGCGGGATTTATGCGGTGATAGGATATTCGGTAATAACGTCCTTACAGCGAACAGGGTAGAGGTATACAGAGACGCCGCAAAGGAAGGCGACATACAGCAGTACTTAGTGGGTCTGGGAGATTGACGCAGAGGAGGATGCAATCTCCTTTGTCAGGCTGATAAACTGAATGCATGGGTCAAAAGATGAACGGAATCATGTCAGTCTATTCCAAGAGCTGTCAAAAAAGAGGATGACAGATTAAAGTCATACCAGACAAGATTTGATGTTTTCATTCACGTTTCATTGAAAAGGTAAATAGGGATATGCGGCCTTTACTGTATGGCGCGTCTTTTTTGACTGTTTTTATCGGGTATGTCGGGATCGCGATGGCCGGTGATTTGCCGTTGAGCAGCAAGCAAAACAATGTCGAGACATTCCAGCTGGCGTGCCGCGATAATCCTAAAATCACCACCATAGACATGAATAACTGTATTGCTGACAAAGTCGATCAAATTAAAGCGATACAAACCAGGTATGAGGAGGCCGCGCGTAACAGAGTGGCCTCGGGCCTGGATGATCCAGCTTCTCATGACCATGCTCAAAAAACATTGGATGCTTACGATGCTGAGAGTAAGGCCTGGGATGAGCTGCGGGTTAAGGCCATGGATGCCACGTATACCGATTGGGAAGAAGGCTCAATCCGTAATATCATGAGTGCCCAGAGAGAGATTGAAATCCGCGGGCTGCGTATTCATGACCTGTGGTTAAACTGGTTACAATATATGGATTCAACGCCTTCTGTTCTTCCAGAACCTAAATTCATCGACGTTCAGTAGAAGCTGTGCCTCACCGGCGAGTCTTTGAATAATAAATACCCGATCACCCTTATTCACGCGCAAATGTTTGCTTTTTAGGCTGACACCCTATCCGCCCTTAGAATTGAAGGCTATTTCATTTTGCGGTTCGTGACAGGCATAGAGGCAAATAAGCTGTGCAATCAATATATATACAACGGATCTAAGAACGGGAAACACGTGAACATCCGGTTTACGCCGGTTTATCACGTGCAACAATGTCGGGTGACGCGGCTTCAGAGTGTGCGTTTGATTTTTATTGGTGACGACAAACGTCATCGGGGGAAAGTCTTCACTTTCATGAAAGCGCCAGGGGAGTAAGCAAGGATCCTGCGCAACGACTCACAAGTCTTCACTTTCATGAAGGGCACGGTTCAATCAGGACGCATTAGCGCAAAATTCCCTCAACAGGGGCGGAAAAAAGACAGGTTGCATGAAAGTGAAGATGTATGAAAGGCGGGTTGCATGAAAGTGAAGATTTCCCAGCCTGTGTTCATGAAAGTCACGACTCATGCCGCTGCATCGTCTGGAGCTTGGGGCGCCTGCTGTGCATAACAAATTGAATTTCTCGTGATTTTTTTATTTCGGTGTAATCCAGGTAACCTATTTTAGCCAGGTCAGCCAACGCTCGCCGGATAGTGGCGTTCTGTATCCTGATGGCTGATTCCATTGACAAGCGTTCCCGCAGCCGCTTCATGGAGATAAATAACACCCCTGCCGGCATACTCTCCAGATAGATATACAGCGATTGGGCCGCTTCCTTGCGGGAAAGCTCAGACAGCGCCTTTAAGCCTAAAAGGACTTTATGATCATAGCGATAAAGCTCCCATAAGCTGGGATCACCTACAATCTCAACCGTGTCTGTGTTCATGTTAAGGATCGCGCGTTGCACCAGGTGGGTGAACATGGATTTCTTGCCATCTTTGCTGCTGAACGCGAGGGTGACACTCGAGAGGCTAAACAGGGAATCGTGTAAACGCTTACGGGAACGGGCATTCAAATCCGCTGATTTTATCCCACACATTTTAGCGAATTCTGTAAAGGGTAATGTGATTTTTTCTGTTGAATATCCGTAGGTTGAAAAAGCCTGAATAATGCCTAACCAGGTTTTGAAATCGGTCGACATGCTCAGTTTTGCACCCTGGATACGGATGTTGGTATACCCTTCCTGCCTGGCAACTTCCAGGCTGCCTAATTCCTCCGAAGCATCAATGATGAAATCACGTTTACCCTTTTCTCTGGGGGCCACCGGCGTGAATACACTTAAGCGTAACAACGCCACAGGCTGCACCGTCTTATGGCTGTTAGGGATCAGTTCATAACTTGTGCCTGAGTCTTTTTTTATAATCGAAAAAGGACTATCTATCTCGTTGTTATTATTCATTTTTCCATTTATTCACATCGGTTGTGTAAATGCAGGGTTTCTTCATGAAAGTGAAGACTTCAGAGGCATGAAAGTAGCGACCCAATGCATGAAAGTAAAGATGTTCCTCATGAAAGTGGAGACATAATGCATGAAAGTGAAGACCGTAAGGGCAATATTCGTGATAAAAATCATTCAGTTACAGAGGTGGTGATCTTTATTGTTCTTACTTGATCTTCTTTGATCTTATTAAATGATCTATCCGGTGGATAACTTACAACGTGTTACCAGGTGAACTGAACGTCAGATTTTCAATATATCGATCACGGCCCTTAATGCAGGCGATACCTGGCGATGAGGGTAATAGAGGAATGAGCCTTCAAGGCGCTGGCTGTATCGCTGTAATGTCCTGATAAGCGTCCCATGCTCTATATCATCAGCCACCAGTTCCTCCGGGACATAAGCCAGCCCCAGCCCCAACCTGGCCGCTTTGGCTTCCATATAGCTGTCAGAAAAGATCCACTGCCCCTGGGGTCGGTGCGTTATTTTTTTACCGTCATGATTAAGTTCCCACTGGTACAGCGAACCGTCGGCAAACTGGTAAGCGATACAGGGATGGGCCACTAAATCTGCCGGCGTTTGTGGAAAGCCGTAACGACGAAAATGCTCGGGCGTGCCCACAACGACCATCTCCATGTCAGGTGTAATGCGCACCGCAACCATGCCCTGCCCCACTTCCGGGCCCAGCCGCACACCGGCATCGAAACGCTCTGAGATAATATCGACGAACCGGCTTTCACTCATGAGTTCGAGCCTGATATCGGGGTAACGTTGTTTAACTATCGCCAGCTTCGGTAAAAGCACTTTATCAATCGCGTGCTGACTGGCGTTGATGCGGACCGTACCGGACGGGGTATCCCGATAGTGCGCCAGCGTGGCCAGCCCTGAATCTAAGGCATCAAATCCGGCTTCTGCTGTCTGGTAGAGCTGCTCACCTGCCTGGGTTAACGACAGCTTGCGCGTGGTGCGGACCAGGAGCCGCACACCCAACCTTTCTTCAAGTTCACGAACAGAACGGCTGACGCCTGACTGTGCCAGCCCAAGCCGTTGTGCCGCAGCGGTGAAACTGCCTTCCCGTACCACCTGCATAAACAGGTAGAGCTCATTATAGTTTTCCCGTTTCGCCATCAACGCGCCCCCCGGCTATCCGGCCACGAAGGAAGTTCATCGCGGCACGATTATTTATAACAATATGCTATGAATTCTAGCAGCTTTCCCCCGCTAATCAGCACTATTCCTGCTCACTATACTGAGCCCATTGCAACCACGCACAGCAGTGTTGTCCGCATGAAACCTGTACCTGCATCTTGTTTTTTCAGAGGAATTTTCATGAATGCTTTCGCCAGGAAACTGACAGCCGTTATACCTGCCATGCTGCTATGCGCATCATTAAGTGGAGTCACTACTATGAGTTATGCTGATACCATTAATCCGAACCTGCCGGTGTCGATGACAGAAAAATGGGATAAAACGTTTGCTAAAAGCCACAACGTTGAGCATCGCAAAGTCACCTTCCCGAACCGCTACGGGATCACCCTGGTTGGGGATCTTTACCTCCCCAAAAACCGGGGTGAACGCAAACTGGCGGCGATTGCCTTAAGCGGCCCATTTGGTGCCGTCAAAGAGCAATCCAGCGGCCTGTATGCCCAGACGCTGGCCGAAAAGGGGTTTGTGACGCTGGCATTTGACCCTTCCTACACGGGGGAAAGCGGCGGCGCTCCCCGCAATGTGGCCTCTCCGGATATCAATACCGAGGACTTCAGCGCGGCAGTTGATTTCCTGGGTTTACAAAAAGAAGTGGATCGCAACCGGATCGGATTACTCGGTATCTGCGGCTGGGGCGGGATGGCACTGAATGCGGCCGCGATGGACACACGCGTAAAAGCGGTCGCGACCAGTGTGATGTATGACATGAGCCGCGCGATGGGTCATGGTGTCGGCGACGGGAAAGACCGTTATTCAACGGCCGATCGCCGTGCCGTATTGCAGTATCTGAACGCGCAGCGCTGGAAGGATGCTGAAAGCGGAACGATTGCAGCCGGTGGGCACGATCTTTACGTGGACAAGAATGGCCACGTAAGCACGTCTGAGCGTATTTTGCCGGAAACGTTACCTGCAAACCCAAACCCGATCCTGAAAGAGTTCTTTGATTATTACCGGATGCCGCGCGGTTACCATGAGCGCTCTGTAAACTCGAACGGCGCGTGGAATGCCACCATGCCCTTGTCGTTTATGAATATGCCGCTGCTTAGCTACGCACCTGAGATCACCATCCCTACGTTGGTTGTAACGGGTGAAAAGGCGCACTCACGCTACTTTGCTGAAGACGCCTATAAAGCGGTCGGCAGCCATCAGAAAGAGCTGGTGATCGTTCCTGGGGCCAACCATGTGGATTTGTACGACAACGCTGCCGGCAAGATCCCCTTCGACAAGTTTGAACAATTTTTCAAAAACGGCTTGAGATAAACCGCCGGGTCAGGAACATTCAAAACGCCACCTGTCGCCTGCAGGTGGCTTTCATCCTGGCTCAGTAAGCGCGATGTTACGCTTTGAGCATGTAGAGCCAGGATTTAACGGTAAGCCCGTTTTCGGTCACAACATCGACCGGCACCCGCTCATACTCATGCCCTTCGAACTCATCAAGTGTCTGCCAGTGATGTGACAGATTCTCAGAAGAGAACAGGAAGCCATTTACACGGTTGCCTGAGTCATCAAGCACGATGCCGGGATAGCCCATTTGCGCACCCCAGCCTTTCTCCTGCAGGGAACCGACAACATGCCCTTGCTCCCATGACCCGCCAATGTTTTCCAGGATATGCGCATTCGGCCGGCCAGGGCCCAGCGTTCCATAAACAAACAGACTTTCCATTCTTCCTCCAAAACGGCATCGCATTAACGCGATAGCGGGTTAATCAACGGATTCAGCAATATAACTACCACAGTGCAACACGACAACGTCTGTAGTGTCACGTATGTAACAATATAGTTACAACGTACAGAGAGTTTTATACAAAAAAGCCTCGCCTGTTTAACCTGTAGAAAAACAATAAAAAACGGTGTCGTCTGGACAGCGAAATCAGAAAAATACTTATGAAGTATGATTTCATAAGTCATACTTCATAAGTGTTCAATATTATCAAGTTGATAATAAAATATTTAATTAAGAGCGCGCGGAGAAAACGGGGTCAGTGCCGCGCCGATGATGGGCGCGGCACTGTGGCTATAACGATCAGACCAGGCCGGTATTCACCCTTTTCCCGATGTCCCTGAGCTGGGAATATTTCTCCAGCAGCTGTGGGCCGTCATCCAGGCTCATGGCAAACATCCACATGTAGGTCATCACCGAATAGATGTGGCCGGCATCCTGTCCGCCGGCGAACGTCATGGTCAGAATGGTGGACGCAAACAGAGCGGCGGTGACGATGCCGATAGAGAGATACCCCACGGCCTCACGATCGGACAGGCGGATGCGCAAACTGGCCAGCACGCTGTAATGGCGCATCAGCGAAGAGGAGGCGGCGTTACTGACGAAATTCACCTCTTTCTCCAGCCGGTTATTGAGCCGCAAAAACAGCGCCTCGTTTTTCCGCGTAAAGCCCGGCAGGAAAAACGCAAAGAAGACTAAAATCGCCAGGCAGGTGGCCCCGGTCCAGAACTGGAGTATCAGCAGCATGACCGCTGCCCCGGTAATCGAAGCCAATGACGTCACCAGTACCGGCAGATGTTTTTCAAAGAAATCCACAAACTCACGGGACAGGGCAACCCGCGCCGCAATCGTCGAGGAACTGTGGTTTTCCTGACGCTGCGCGAGGATCACCGGCACCGCCAGTTCAGCGTAAATCCGGGCAAACGTACGCGTGTCCACACTTCGTCGTGCAGCCCCGATCGCCCACATGGTAAATACCATCGCGGCATACAGCACCGCATGCAGCGCCTGGCCTTCAATAATGGCGTTAATGGCAAAGCCTGCCAGCAACGGGTAAAGCAAATATATGATGTTCTCTGCGGCGACCAGCAGCAGTGTCAGAATGAGTTTTTTACCGTGCTGGCGTCCGAGCAGTTTCAACGTCTGCATGGCGCTGCGAGGCGCCGTCAGCGACGGGGTATTAACGGTTTGCATGGGATAGGTTTCTGATAAAATGAATCTTGAGCGGTTGCTCAAGAATGGAAAACAGCCTATTTGAGCGGTTGCTCAATGTCAATGCGGAAGCAAGAATGAAAGAAGCTAAAGAAAACGTAAAAGCCCGGATCCTGGAGGGCGCGGCCGCACTGTTTATTGAACGGGGTATTGAGAAAGTCACAACGCGTGACCTGGCGGAGCACCTGGGTATCTCCCGCAGCCATGTCTACCACTATTTCAGTGACTGGCAGACGTTGTGCATCGCCTCGATGGCGCATTACATGCAGGGCGAGCTGGACGCCTTTATGGCGGAGCTCGCAGGCAGAACGCCGCATGAAAAACTCAGGTTACTGATTGCCAACTATCTGCCCGATGAACCTGACGCCGTGTGGCAGCTTTACAGCTCTCTCTGGCAGCTGGCGGTGCATAATGCGGCGTATGCTGAGCTGGCAGAATCGGTCACTGAAAAATGGGTCGCGCTGGTAGCCGGGATGATTGAAGAAGGCGTCGCAAAAGGTGATTTCCGCCCGGTTGATATCCCCCGCACCACCCGGCAGTTAGGCGCCATGCTCAATGGCTATGCTGAACTGCTGATCATCCGCCCCTCACCGGAAAAATGCCGGGTCGCCGCTGACGACATCACTGATTTCATCCAACGCATCCTTTGAAGGTGTCCTGCATCAGGCGCGGCGGCTTCGCCATCGCCTGTGCACTCATGTCGTATTAAGTATGAAAGATGAAGTATGACTTATGGCGGTATGAAGTATTACGAATGGAGGATGGCGCAGAGGTAAGAGTATGCATTCAGAGGGATGAAAGAGGAGATAAGCAGTGTGAAGTGTGAAGTGTGAAGAATGAGGTATGACGTATCATGTCACCCTTTATCTTCATACTTCACACTGATGAAGTATGAAGTATTCGTTATGCTCTATGAAATAGCATATATGAAATATTACTTCATACTCATGAAGTTAATGCGAATCAAGGTATTGCTCAGTCGCCAGGCGGATTAACGCGCTGACGCTTTTCGGCTCGCGCCCGGCGCGCTTGTTGTCCAGCGCCACATCTTCCAGCTTAATCAGCAACGATTTGGGTAACGAGATGGTGGTTCGGGCAACCACATCCTCTTCTTTTTTCTCTTCACCGTAAGGGCGATCGGCGAGCTTTCTGGCCAGCGCGTCTGCGTCGGATGCTGACACATTTTGGCGAACCGGTTTTTTCAGGGCCATCAGAACACCTCCTCAATCAGTGCCAGCACTTCGCTTCTGGCTTGATCATTCGGCGCTTCCAGCACGGATTTGCCTTCAGACATCACGTCCCGGTAAACCTTGCGGTAACAGGCGACGGATTGCAGCGGGGTGATGCCCTCAAATTCGGCGACGAAATCCAGGAACTCTTTGCGTTCATTGCCGCGCAACAGCGGGTTGGTGGTCGCCATACTCTGGTAGCAATACGCCCGCAGTTCCGGGTTCAAATCCCGCATACTTTCCAGTTGCTGCTGCAATTCAACCAGGGTGTCCAGGTCCAGCTGCGAACATTGATGAGGGGCGATAATCTGGTGGGCAACGGTACCGCCGGTGATCAGCTCACGGCTGTTGCGCCCGGCCACATCCACAATAACGTGGCTGTATTTCTGGTCGAGGCTTTTCAGCGTCTGAGAAATGTTGTCCCGTTTTTCAATCAGCGTGATGGCAGGCGTCAACCCGGCGTTTTCCCGTTCTGCATACCAGCGTGATGCTGAACGCTGAACATCCGCATCCACCAGGCACACATCTTCACCGCGCATCGCCAGCCCTACCGCTAAATTAATGGCGGTGGTGGTTTTGGCTGCGCCACCTTTGTTGCACCCGATAATGGTGATCATCGCTATCCCTCATAGTTGCATAATCGCATCAATATGACTTCATATGTAATAAGTGTCAATAATTACTTAATACGTACTATGTGTGAAGTAATACTTATTATTTTAAACTATTCATTTGTTTTATCAGGACTTTATAAAAAAATAAGTTGTAAAAAACAACGGAGCAGGGAGCACCACGCCTGGCGTTCCATCTGTAAGCGCATCTGAAAAAGCCCGCATTCTGCGGGCTTTTGCCTGTCTGGCGATCGGGCGATCAGCGCATGGCAAACAGGGTGTTTAACTCATCAATATTTTCACGGGTTAGGGTGTTCATGCCATGTGGCCGCAGAATAAAGTAGAGCCTGGCCGTCTCTTCCAGCTCCCCGGCATTGAACCGGCAGAGATTGGCCGGGCGTCGCTGGTGGGGCAGCCGGTCCACCTGCTCAGCCCGCTGGTGGCGTCCACTTATCTGCTGGTCGGGCTGGCGGGCGTGGAGTTCAGCGACCACCAAAAGTACACCTTCAAGTGGGCGTTTATTCTCTGCATGATTTTCCTGGGATGCGGCTTGCTGATGGGGCTTTACCCGCTCTACTCGGTGGCGGGCTGAGACTGGGTGTCCGGCCCCGCTACGGGGCCACGCCCTTACGCCGGCCTTTCCACGGCGATCCGGCGTAATTTTTTGTTTTCCAGTGCCTTATGCAGGTGCTGCTTCATCATATAGGACGCGTCGATCAGCTGGCCTGCCTCAATCAGCTTCAGCAACTGCATATGGTCTTCCACTTCACTGTAATAGCGGTTGCGGTAATCCATCAGGCGGCGCATCCGGTTAACGTTAAGCAGGGATATTTCGAAAAACGGGTTGTTGGAAAAACTGATGACGGTTTCATGAAAACGGTAACCGCACAGTTGCAGTTGTGTCGGTGACAGCCGCTCAATGCCGCTGGCGGCCAGTATCTCCAGCTCCTGACGCAGCGCGTTGAGTTTTTCCCGCGGGGCGTTGAAGGTCGGCTCCAGCATCGCCATCGGCTCAATCACCATGCGGAAACTGAAGAGGTGTTCAATCGCCGTTTTGGTTTTCGCCACCGGCAAAAACCGCCAGCCATAGCCTTGCTTACGCTCAATCCACCCTTCGCTGACGCCGCGCGCGAGGAGGGTGGTTAGTTGGGTTTTGGTCAGGTTATAACGCTTTTGCAGGGAAAGCTCGGTGACTTCGGCGCTGATCTTATCCTGTAACCAGTCTTCGGCCAGTTGGTAATACTCCGGCATATCGCCGTCACTTTCCGGCTCACTCTGCGCCAGGGGTTGCGGCGCATAATCATCATTGACGAAAAACCCACGGTTGCGCTGCTGGCGGAGCACGCCTTTTTGCTCAAGGTAAATCAGCGCCTCGCGCACCGGTTTTCAGCACTCACCTCTGACGGGCATAGCGTGCAACACGTAAGTCACCGATGTTAAGTGTGAAATATGAAGTATGAAATAGTACGTAATAAGTATGCTTTTCAGCAACATGATCCACGCAGCGGGATTGGTCAGCCCGGCACGCGTCACGGTAACCACACACAGAGGGCAAGCACGTGTATAAAACACACACAATGCGGTTGCAGCTTACTTTAGGCCCTGATCACAAAACGTCATTCTGACCTGCACGGATTTGTGATGTATTCCGCAACCCTCCATCGGGAGAGCGGTAATGCAGCAAGACTCTGATAGTTTATTTAGTACAACCAAGTTTTACAGAGTGCAACAACACTGTCCTATTATTCTAATCAGAGCCTGCGAGGATAGAATGACCGAACAAAACCTGAAACGCGCTCATGCCACTGCGCTGGAGCGCGAAACCATGCGTCGGGTCATCTGGCGGATACTGCCTTTTCTGGTGGTGAGTTACCTGGTATCCATTATTGACCGCGGTAATATCGGCATGGCCGCGCTACAGATGAGCTCAGATCTGGGGCTGTCAAAAGCCGCGTTTGGATTCGCGAGCAGCCTTTATTTCGTGGCCTACTTTATCTTTGAGGTTCCCAGCAATCTTGCGATGCAAAAGGTCGGGGCGCGCCTGTGGATCCCGCGCATCATGATCAGCTGGGGGATTGTGTCGATGTGTATGGCGCTGGTGGAAAGCTCCACGTCTCTCTACGTGTTGCGCTTTTTGCTGGGTGCCGCTGAAGCAGGCTTCTTTCCGGGCGTCGTGCTTTACCTGACCTGGTGGATCCCCTCACGCTACCGCGCGCGGATTATCGCCTCGTTTATGGTCGCGATACCGCTGGCAAACTTCATCGGCTCACCGCTTTCGGGCCTCATCCTGACGCTTGACGGCTGGCTGGGGCTGCGTGGCTGGCATTTGCTGTTCATTATTGAAGGGCTGCCGGCGGTGCTGCTGGGCGTTGCTGCGTATTTTGTGTTGAGCAACCGCCCGCAAGATGCCCGCTGGCTGAGAAGCGACCAGAAACAGTGGCTTGAAGACACCCTGGCAGCGGAGCGCGAACAGCGGAAAAACATCGGCCATATTTCCACCTGGCAACTGCTCCGGCACCGCCAGATCTGGCTGTTTGCGCTGATTTACTCGGGCGCCTCGGCGGCAGGAACCACCCTGAGCGTCTGGTCGCCGCAACTGCTGAAATCATTCCAGCTCGATAACATGACGATCGGCCTGCTCAATGCGATCCCTTATGGCCTGGCCTCAGTGCTGATGATTGTATGGGGACGCAATTCAGACCGTACCGGTGAACGCCGCTGGCATACCGCGCTGACGCTGTTCATGATTGCAGGCGGAATTGGTGCGGCCTTTATCAGCCTCTCACTGCCTTCAACCATTATTATCCTGAGCCTGGTTCTGGTCGGCGCGTACTCCATGAAAGGCCCGTTCTGGGCGCTGGCCTCCGGCTGGATGAGCAGCTCTTCAGCGGCTGCCGGGCTGGCCGCCATTGGGGCCATCGCTAACCTGATAGGCGGAGGCGTCATGGTGAATGTGTATGGGATTATCAATCAGCACACCGGCAGCCATACGCTGGCGCTGGTGCCCCTGGCTGCGCTCTGTCTGGCCGGCGGCGTTGCAGTTGTCGTGATGGGAAGAAAAATGACCCAGCAGGGCGTTGGAAAAGAGGGTGTCACCAGCCATTAAATCGCAAAACCAGACAGCCGGTGCAAGGCATCGGCTGTTTTCGTTATGCGGTGCTTCCCGCCTCGTCCGCCCCATAGAGCGTTTCACAAAAACGTGTTGATGCACCGAGCTTGAGCGACAAACGGGCGGCTGTGCTGAACATGTGTTGCGCGACGCCGTCATCCCGGCGGGATTCCACCAGCCGCGAAGCGGGCCCGGTCAGCGCCAGTGCCGCTATCAGCTTGTCGTTGACCCCAAATACCGGTATGGCGAAAGCCGCGGTATGGGGGTCGCGGGCGCCTGAAGTGTAAAGGGGCAGTACAGGCTCATGGTTAAACAGCGCTTCCTCCCGCCCCCAGTGGCGCAGCACCTGGCCAATGGCGGAATCATCCAGAGCAAAGGTGGTGCCCGGCAGGCGGCTGTGGCGCAGGCCTTCAGACGCCTCAGCACGGAACAGGCACAACCGCTGGCCGCCTTCAATCACATACCAGCTGGCACTTTCACTGGTGGCCTGAGCCAGCTGCTGCAATTCAGGTTGCACGACGCTCGCCAGATGGAAAGATTGCTCGTAGAGTTTGCCAAGATAAAGCAGGCGCGGCCCCAGCCCATAGCTGCCGTTCTCATGCCTGACGACATAATTCATCCGCTCCAGGGAGTTCATCAGACGGTACACCGTGGTCTTGTGATAGCCCGATGCCTGAGCAAGTGCCGTCAGCGTCAGGCTGTTGTCACCGGGGCGGAAGCAGTCAAGCAGCGCCAGTGCCTTTTCCACCGCAATAACACCTTCATTACCCATTACTTTCTCCTTTTTGACGTCTCCCGAGTGTACCTGAATTTTTGTGAGTCACCTCGTGTTTACGTCACAAACAGGGCCGGGGGTATGGCTAACCCCAGTCAAGCCCCGCTATAGTTGTTTTATATTGTACACATGTGTTTTACACAGTAAAACTAGAGAGGGGCTATGACCAACCTGACTCAACCCATGATTAACCGTGAGATAACACGCGTGTCCGCGGAAGATGTCCGTCTTGCTGCTGAATACCAGGCCGCGATCCTGGCAGATGTGGCCGGGCGCCGGGGCACCTTGCACGGCAGGATTAAACCGCTGTCGCCAAACATGAAAGTAGCGGGGCCGGCCGTGACGGTGGAAGTGCGCCCCGGGGATAATCTGGCCATCCATGCGGCGCTTGCTGTTGCCCAGCCAGGTGATGTGATTGTGGTTGATGGCAAAGGGGATCTCAGTTGTGCGCTGCTGGGGGAGATTATGGCGACCCAGGCAGAAGCCTCGGGGATTGCCGGCATCATCATCGACGGTGCGGTGCGCGATGCCGATACCCTGGCTAAGCAGGACTACCCTGTTTTTGCCGCCGGGCTTAATCCCTGCGGCCCTACCAAGCTCATTCCGGGGCGGGTGAACTACCCGGTGTCCGTGGCGGGCGCACAGGTGCAGGCGGGCGATCTGGTGGTGGGTGACGTGGATGGTGTGGTCGTCATTCCGCGGGGCGACGTCAACGCCGTTATTGCGCTCGCGAAGAAAAAATTGGAAGGGGAGACGCGCCGCATCGCGGCCATCCGTGCCGGGGATACACGCGCACCCTGGCTGGAAAATGCCCTCCGCAGTGCCGGTATGCTGGATGAAGGGGAGAGCCTCTGATGAACCGTCGTCCCGTGGTATTGGTTACAGGCAGTGATCTGGCCGATGAGGCGCTGCAACTGCTGGCCGGTTATGAGCTGGTGTTTGCCGGCAAACAGCCTGATGAAGCGCAACTGATCACCCTTTGCCGCCGGCATAACCCGGTCGCCATTCTGGTGCGTTACGGCAAAATCCCGGCGGCTGTCATGGATGCGGCCCCGGCACTGAAAGTGATTTCCAAGCACGGCAGCGGCATCGACGTTATCGACCAGCCGGCCGCTGCCGCGCGGCATATTCGCGTCTGTTCAGCGCCGGGTGCGAATGCTGCGGCCGTTGCCGAGCATACCTGGGCGCTTATCCTCGCCTGTGCAAAATCTGTGGTGACGCTTGATGCGCGCCTGCGTGAAGGGCACTGGGACAAGTCCGTGCATAAGTCTTTGGAGCTGGAAGGAAGAACGCTCGGGCTTATTGGCCTGGGGGCGATTGGGCGCCGGGTCGCACGTGCCGGCCAGGCGTTTGGTATGCGCGTCATCGCCTGCGATCCCTATGCCGGGGAGTTTCCGGCGGGCTGCGATGCGGTCAGCACGCTTGATGAGCTTCTCGCGCAGGCTGATGTGGTCTCGCTGCATTGCCCTTTGACGGAGGATAACCGTGAAATGATCAATGCCGGTACGCTGGCATGTTTTAAACGCGGTGCCATTCTGGTCAATACCGCCCGCGGCGGTTTGATTGATGAACCGGCACTCGTTCATGCCTTGAATGACGGCACACTCCGCTGGGCGGCGCTGGACAGCTTCAGCAGCGAACCCCTGACGGCGCCGCATCGCTGGCAGGCAATCAGCAATGTGATTCTTTCACCCCATATTGGCGGGGTCAGTGACGCGTCTTACGTGAAAATGGGGACGGTGGCTGCGCAGAACATTCTTCAGGCCCTGAATGAGGCAGGAGAGGGGAACGGCGCTTCCCGGTGATCGTGGTGACACCGCCGGAAAACCAGAACCCTCACCGGCGGCTTTTTTTCTCCATCAAGTCCACCATCGCGCCCTGGTGTGCCTCCACATTGCGGATGTAGCGCATCAGGGTTTCCGGCTTTTTCCAGGTGCCTTCCTGCATGATCTGCGCCACGCTGTAGCCTTGCTGGGCCATGTCCTGCGCGGCCCCGACGCGGGCGCTGTGGCCGCTCCAGCCGAGGTAGCGATCTTTATTCGCCTTTACCGTTTTCGCCTGCCCGGCGGCCTGCCAGGCCTGGGCGAAAATCGCTTCCAGCGCCGGGGTGCTGAGCGGCGCGCGTGTCGTCACGATTGCTTTATTGGTGCGGTGGACTTTGCAGAACAGGTAGGCGTCCGGCTTTCCGGCCAGCCCGGCAATGGCGATCCACTCCATCAGGCGCTGCGAGGAGAGGGCGCTGAGCGCTTTGACCAACCCGCCGGTCTGCACGATGGTTTTGGTATAGCCGACATCCAGGATCACGCGGCCATCCTCCGCCTGCGTAATGTCCCCGACCCGCAAACGCGCCAGTTCACTGACCCGCAACAGCGTGCTGTACGCCACATGCAAAAAAGCGAGGTTGCGCCGCGCCTGTAACCGCAGCGAGCTTGCCCAGCCTGCATCCAGCGCCATCAGGTCCGCCAGCCGGAACGGCACCGCCTGCCCGGTGCGCTCGCCGGACACCACCGCCACCCGGTTGATTTTCTTCATGGTGCGTGACACCGCCGGTGAACTATTCGGCGACACCAGCCCGGCGTGACGGTGTAACATTGAAATCAGGGACGCATGGGTGGAAATGGTGGAAGAGGCCCGCCCGGAGGTTTGCAGGAAGGTGAGGTAGTCCCGCAGGTCGTCCGGGGACATCGGCAGGAACGTGCGCTGGTGCGCCTGCGCCCAGCGGCAGCAACTGCGCATCACGCTCAGCAACTGCCGCCAGGTATTCGGCGAAAAGGCGTCTTTATCCTGCACGAATGCCCGGAGCTGTGCGGCAATATCCTCATCCACGGACAGGATCGGCATGACGCCCTGCATCTGAATCATCTCAGCCATAATTCGCCTGTTTATTCGCCTTTTCAGGGTGGGGAAGAAGTAGTAACCCGCTTTCCCAAAAACATCCACCGGCGCTCTGCCCGGCGAAAAGCGGTTAACGATACCCTGCATAATGGCCGTTTTTGCCGGGGGCTTCCAGGCATAAACATGATGTTAATGGCGGTGTGCTGTTTTCATATGCTGATCACGCAGGAAGCGGCAGGCCTGTTTTCCTGCCGCTCTGGAACAGATGCCGGCAGCGCCCCGCTGCCGGCCCCTGATTATTGCAGGTGGGTTTTCAGTGCTGTAGAGGCTTGTTGCAGCGCCGTGCGGACGGTGGGTTCCTGGCTCAGGGCGTTGAGCAGGCCATAGTCGTGAATCATCCCGTTATAGCGCGTGACGGTCACCGGCACACCGGCGGCATCCAGCTTGCGGCCAAAGGCTTCCCCTTCGTCGCGCAGCACGTCCAGCTCGGCGGTCTGGATCAGCGTCGGCGGCAGGCCTTTGAGCTGTTCACTGTCGGCCCGCAGCGGCGAGGCGAAGATGTTATTGCGGTCTTTTTCTGAGGTGGTGTAGTTGTCCCAGAACCACTTCATCATATTTCTGGTCAGGAAATGGCCGTTTTCAAATTGCTGGTACGAGGCGGTGTCAAAGTGGGCATCGGTCACCGGCCACAGCATGACGCTGTAACGGATAGCCGGTGAATGGTACTGCTTCGCCTGAAGGGCCACCGCCGCCACCATATTACCGCCGACGCTGTTGCCTGCCAGCGCCAGGCGTGAGCCGTCGACGCCAATCTCCCCGCCATGCTGTGCCACCCATTTGGTTGCTTCGTACGCCTGGGTTATGGCCACCGGGTAGTGCGCTTCCGGCGAAGGCGTGTAGTTAACAAACACCGCCGCGGCACCCGACCCGTTGACCAGATCACGCACCAGACGTTCGTGGGTCGGGAAATCCCCCAGCACCCAGCCGCCGCCGTGGAAGAACATAAACACCGGCAAGTTACCGGTACTGTTTTCCGGCTTCACAACCGTGAGTGTCAAAGGCTGCCCCAACACGGTGATCACTTTTTCAGAGACAACGGCAGGCGGCAAGGCCGCGCCTTTTTGCGCGCCGATCAGCACCTCACGGGCGGCGGCAGGCGAAAGCTGCTCAATCGGTTTGCCGCCGCTGCCGTTCAGGACGTTCAGAAAGGCGTTCACACCCGCTGTCGGTGCCGGGGTATTGTCATTATCGGCCGCAAAGGCCGCCGACATCTGGGCCGCCAATAATATCGCGACCGCGCTCATTTTAATTTTCATTAATATTCCCTGTAAGTCAGTCAATACATCACAAATAGGTTAAGTGTTGCGTTATATGCCGTCAGCTCCAACCGCAAATAACGCACGACTCAACATTTTGGCGTCAGAGGAAAGAAGCGGACTCTTCCCGGTTATTTGCCGGGTGGAGCAATGCGCCAATAAAATGTATCAGCCCCTGATCGTGGCCGGTAAATTGCCGGCGCATCTGGCCCGGTGTCAGCCTGGTCATTTTCCGCAATGTGCGGGTAAAGGCAGTCTGGCAACTGAAGCCATTTTCAACGGCAATCTCCAGGATCTTTTTCCGGGTGCGGGTCAGGGCAAAGGCGGCGCTGATGACCCGGCGTATGCGGACGTATTCATACACATTCAGCCCGGTGAACTGCACAAATTTGCGCTGGAAATGCCAGACGGAATAGCCGCTCTTTTGGGAAATTTTCTCCACCGACAAACGCTCATCCAGATTATGTTCAATCCACGCCACCATCTGCTGCACCACGGCAAAGATCGCGTCGTCCCGCGCGCTAATATGTCCGGACAGGCCGCCCATAATCCTGACATCATGCCCTCCCGGCAATAATGACGGGATAATGATCGCGAGTGACACTCTCTCATTATGCAATACGATATTCGCCGTGGGTGCCGGGCTGATATTTTCCCGTCTGTTATGCGGGGAATAAGCCGGTGACGGGCTGAAGGTAGGCTGAAACATAATTATCCCGCAATGTTTCAGGCATCCGCTGAGAATAGCGCGATGCCTGAAATAAAAACCGTAGGAAGATTATCAGCGTAAAAAGAGAGAAACAGTAGCTATACAAACGGATAGGTATACGAAAAGATAATTGAAACGCGGGGGGCATTTTTTACCCGGATGTGCCGGTATTTACCGGCGCGCCCGCGTCACTGCCGGGCGCGCGGCCGTCACCTGTTATCCGGCGTGCTCAGGGGCAGGGTAAACCAGAACAGGCTGCCCCCGCCCAGGCGGTTTTCTGCATTAAGCACGCCGCCGTGCCGTTTAATAATCTCATGGCTGATGGTCAGCCCCATCCCCATGCCTTCTGCCTTGGTGGTATAGAACGAATCGAAGAGTTTCCCCAACACCTCGTCAGACAGGCCGGTGCCGTTATCCGCGACCTCAATGCGCAGGCGATCCGCCGGGAGGTTGGCGGAGGCGATGCGTAAGGTGCGCGCGCCGCGGTTATCGGCCATTGCCTCGATGGCATTGATCACCAGATTCAGCAGCACCTGCTGGATCTGGACGCTCTCGCCGCACACCTCATCATGCTGCGCGCTCAAATCCAGCTCCAGCGACACCGAACGGCGTTCAAGCTCCTGCCGGGACAAAGCCAGGATATCCCGCGTGATCAGGTGCAGCCTGACCGGCGCGAACTCTGACACCTGGTTACGGGTGAGCGCCTGTAACCCGCGGATGATGTTACCGGCGCGCTGCCCCTCGCGGATGATCTCTTCAATGCTCTGGGTGGCATTGTCGAGATGCAAGGGGTCGCGTTTCAGCCAGCGCAGGCTGGCCCCGGCATTGGCCACAATGGACATCAGCGGCTGGTTTATCTCATGGGCGATCGACGACGTAAGCTGGCCGACGGTGGTGGCGCGCGCCACGCGGGCCAGCTCAGCCTGCGCAATCCGCACGGCATCCTCTGAGTGGCGTTGCGCGGTGATGTCCGTGAGCGTGCCGAAATACTCCGCCACCTCCGGCCAGTTTTCGACCGGTTCGCCAATGCCTTTGATGTAACGGCATTCGCCGTCATCGCGGATGATGCGGAACTCCGCCTGCATCACCGCCCCGTTCAGCACGCTGGTGTCGATCAGTTCTTTGAGGCTGCCGATATCATCCGGGTGGACGCGGCTCTGGAACTCCGCCATGGAGGTGCGTGTCTGGCCGGGCGGCAGCCCCATGATGCGTTTGTATTCATCCGAGATCAGCTGGATGTCAGGCTCCAGCATCCAGTGCCATGTGCCGGTATTGCTGATTTTTTCCCCGAGGATCAGGGACGTCTGGCTGGCGCGCAACTGCTTCTCTATTTTGCGGCGCTGGATGTTTTCATCCAGCAGCTCCGCATAGAGGCGGGCCGTTTCCAGCGAGACGGCGGCCTGCGCGCCAAGCATGGAGACAATCCGTGAATGCTCAGCGGTGAACACATCCGGCATCAGCCGGTTTTCGAGATAGAGCACCCCCACCATTTGGGCCTGGCGGTACATCGGCACACACATCACCGCAGCGCCTGACGCCACCAGGTAATTGTCCTGGCTGAACGGGCTGAAGACTTCAGGTTTGCCGGTGCGGATCTCCCGGCCGGTACGGATCACCGCAGAGAGGATCGACAGCGGCAGATCGGTCGCCACCGGCAGCTCGTTGACGATTTTAACTTTGATCCCTTCCACGGTGGTGGTGGCCCTGGCCTGAATCTCCGGCACGTTATCTTTGGTCAGGCGGATCAGCATACATTGCTGGGCACCGGCCCGTTCCACCAGCATCACCATCAGGATGTTGATCAGGCGGTGGAGGTCGATCTCTTCCGTCAGCGCCCGCATCGCGGTAACCATGCTTTGCAAATCGCTGATGAGGGCGCTTTGCTCAAACGCCACTGTGTTTAATGCCGTTTGTGGGGTCTGGTTGGCCAGCGCCGGGTAGCGCATCTCAAGCTGGCGCACTTTTGCCCCGGCCCCCCAGCGATCCCAGGCGGACATCGCGCCTTTCAGGTAGGCATCACCGGCAAACGCCATGCCCCGGTCATAGGCTGCACGCGCCGCCAGCTCACAGGCCAGCCCTTCAAGATGAGAAAATTGCCCCTGGCGTGACAGCGCGATGGCCTGTTCATAGTGCTCCATTGCCTGTGTCGCGTCGCCGCCCAGCCTCAGCAGCTCGGCACGCAGCAACGCCTCTTTGTCGGCGAAGGTTTTGGCATTCTCATTCGCCCAGGTGACCACTTTCTCCAGGTGGCGCATAAAACCCCGGCGCTTTTGCCTGTCAAACTCAGCGGGGGTCAGGGGAACCGACAGCGCCAGCGCACTGTACAGGTGGAAATCCAGGATATGGACATGGCCGGGGATGAACGCCGTCAACGGCGCGGCCTCGGCAAAAAAGCGCCCGGCCGCGTCATATTCCCCGGCAAAAAAGTGCGCCATGCCTTTATACAGGCGGCTCCAGAACTGCATCAAAAACAGCGGTTCCACGGCCAGTTCCGGCCTGGCCGCGTTGATCGGCGGCGTCTGGAACTGGTCACCGCTGAACGCCCCGCCGCTGGGTTTACGCAGGAACGTCACGTAATCACGCTGCATACGCAGTATCACTTCCACGTCACGGTACTGGGCTTTGCGCACATACACCATGCCGCGGGTGATCGCGGTGTGGACGCTGTCCAGGTGATCGCCGCGGGCCAGGGTGTTCATGGTGAGGTGGCGCAGCGCCAGACAGGCGGTCGTCCGGTCGCCATTCTCCACGGCGACATCAAAGGTCGCTTTGGCGCACTCAATCGCGTAGGTCAGGGGCATCGTCCAGATACTGACCTGGTCTATCGGCAACAGCGTACGGGCTTTATAACTGACAAAATCATGCTTATACACCAGCTCCCGCGCCAGCAGCGTGCTGGCAAAGCCGCGGCTGTACTCGTCATATTGGTCGCCGCAGACCACGCCGTACCAGGAGAGCGCCAGCGTCGAGGCACCGCTGATGCCGTGGGCCATCGTCAGGTGCAGCAACCGGCACAGGATCATAAATTGCAGGCGCGGGCTGATGAACGCAGCCACCGTGCTGGCGCTGGCCATCAGGTCCATGATGGCTTCGGTTTTTCGGCAATCCAGGCGCGGCAGGGTGCGGAACCGGGTGTAGGGGTTTTTGCCGACATCCTGTTTCAGCAGCAGCCTGGCCGCGTCACACTCCGCTTTATCCGGGTAGCGTTTCAACCGGATGCCGAACACCGAGAGCCAGGCGAGCGCCGTTTCCAGCGCCAGTTGGCTGTCAGAACGGCGCATATGGATTTCAGCCACCAGACAGGCCGCTTCGGCTTTGTCCGTCATGTCACCCGGCAAGGCCAGGATTTTTGAGCCTGCCTCCAGCGCCGCCGGCAGGTTGCCGTTTAAGAACTCACACTCCGCCTCTTCAAGCAGCAGCTCGCTGTCACTGTGATGACTTTCTGTTTCGCTGAAGCCGCGGGCAGCCTGTAAATAGCGCAGGGCAGAGACGTAATCCCCGGTCATTTTGGCCTGCTTACCCGCCTGAAGCAGCAGGCGGCAGACGGGTTCCGTCTCGGTGACCAGGCCGCGGGCCTGTTTGATCGACATCACATGGTGCGCGGCCCAGAAAAGCAGGGCACCGCCCCTGTCCTGGCCGGCGGCCTGGGCGTAATGGCAGGCCGCGGCGTAATGGAACGCATCTTTTTCGTCGGGTGCCAGTAAATTAAGCGCGGCCTCATGCATGCTTTTATGCATAAAGGCATAACCGGTGCCGGTCAGGCTGACCAGCCGGGCAGTGACGGCCGGTAACAGGGTGGCCTTTATCTCCGCCACCGGGGTGGCGAGAATGTTGCCCATCACCTCCAGCTCGCCGGTGCTGCCGGCACAGGCAAGTTTTCCCAGCAGCAGGCGGACAGCAGGAGACAGGGTTTCCAGGTGGGTTAAGACACCGGCGGCGACGTTGGCGGTGTAGTGGCAGTTTTTCAGTGCCGGGGCGTCATACGTCCATTTAAACGGTGCCAGGGGCGTAATGTGGTTGTCCCGCACCGCCTGCCGGTAAAATTCCCGCGTGGCGAGCGGGTTGCCGGCGGTTTTTTCATGGATGATCTCCGCCAGCTCCAGGGTGGCGGCGCTGCGGGTATGGAGCAGCCCGGCCAGCCAGCGGGCGATCTGTTTGACCGACAACGGCTGGGGGGTGATATCCACAATCCGGTGGGCCGCCGCGCGCAGGCCGGTAAGGCGGGCGGCCACGTCCGGGCAGGGCAATGACACGGCGTCCCGGTGCGTGATGACCAGCAACAACGGGATATCTTCGCCGGCGCTCAGCAGGCTGCCCAGCAGTTGCAGGGTCGCCTGGTCAGCCCAGTGGATATCATCAATCAGCAACACCAGCGGCCTGCCCGGTGCCGTAAAGGCCTTCGCCAGGCTACAGGCCGCCAGGGTGAAACGGTCCCCGGCATCGGGCGAGTAAGTCTGCGTGTGCATGGCCGCGGGCTGGTTAAGCAGGATGCCCAGCTCGGGCAAAAGGTTGACCGCCAGGCCGGTCGCGCTGCCCAGCCGCCGCGTGAGGTGGCTTTTCCAGCCTGCCATGTCGTCGGCAGGCAGCCCGAGCAGGTGGAGCACCAGCGTTCTGAAGGCGGTGGTAAACACCGCATAGGGCAATACCGGCGAATGCTGATCCGCTTTCACCACGCTCAGCAGGGCGTTTTTGTTGCGCAGCGTTTTCAGCACCGACGCGAGCAGGGAGGATTTACCGGCACCGGGCGTGCCGCCGATGGCGACCAGGCTGTGTTTGCCGCTGCGGCTGACGTCGTCAAACGCGGCCAGCACCGCGGCAGCCTGGGGGTGTTCGGTAAACAGCGCCTCGGCAGATAATGCGGAATGCTGCACATCCTGTAACCCCAGGGTAAAGCCTTCAATAATACCGTCAGGCATCAGGTTGGACTGGCAGCGCCGCAGATCGGCGATCACGCCTTCTGCCGTCTGGTAACGGTATTCCGGTGACTTGGCCAGCAAGCGTAAAATAATCGACGAGAGCACGGCCGGCACCTCGTTGCGCAGGCTGTGCGGCGGCAGCGCTTCCGAGGCGATGTGGTGGTGCACCCATTCATCGTGCCCGCCCCCGGCATTGCCGTAGGGCAGTTTGCCGGTGAGCAGCTCATACAGCACGATGCCCAGGCTGTAGAGATCGCTGACGCGGCTGACCGGGTGCGCCGTCCGGGAGGTATGCTCGGGCGACATGTAGGCCGGTGTCCCGCCCGTGACCGGCATCCTCGCCTGCTGAACCACCTGAGTGTCGACCGCGGCCAGCCCGAAACCGCCCAGATGCACTTTTCCTTCTTCAAGGAAGAAAAAGTTGGCCGGTTTGATGTCCCCGTGTACCAGCCCCTGCTGGTGCATCTGCCCCAGCGCCTGGCAGAGCATCACGGCGCTGTGCAGAAATGCCTGGAGCGGGCCGGGCGGCACACACAGGGTATCGGCCAGTGTGCGGTAGGCGAAGGGGCGGAAAACCAGCGCGTAGCGGCCTTTGTAAAGGGTATGCCCCAGCGGTTTCAGCGCCCATTGCTCAGAGAGTTTTGCCCGCAATGAACACTCATTTTTCAGCAGTTGCGTGACGGGGTAAACGGCGTCGTCTGAGGCGGCCGTGGCAAGCGTGAAGGTGTCACCGGTGGCCGGATCGCGGCATGACAGCCACTCGATATGGCCCTCCTGCACCAGGGCGCTGAACACCGCCTCGCCGGGCAGGACAATCGCGTGGCTTTCTGCACGCTCTGACGCGGGCGGATGGGCAGTCATAGGCGGTTGGCGTTTGAGAAAAACTGCTGATGGATATGTTCAAACAACGTATCGATATCGATAGGCTTCGGCAAAAAGGCGATGGCCCCCAGGCTGATGGCATAGTTCAGCGTGTTCTCGTTGCCGTTACCGGAAATAATGATGCCTGGCGGGTTTTTGAGCTGCCGGGTCAGGTTAATGAACAGCTCAAAACCGTCCATGCCTTTGAGTTGTACATCAATGATAAACAGCGCGGCGTTGGCCATCGCTGCTTCATCGCCAAGAAGAGATTCTGCCGACTCAAAGGCTTGCGTCGCATAGCCTTCGGACTCAAGCAAGTTGGTTAAACTCTTGCGGACAGAACGTTCATCATCGACGACGACGATGCGCTGCGACAGCTGCATGCTGTTATCCTTAATTATCACGCTTCCCTAAGAAGTTTTATCATCAGAAGGTGGAGGGGTGTCGGTCACGCCGGGCGCAGTCGCGGCACGGTGAATGGACGGCCATCAGGCATAAGAATGCCAATAAGAATACCTGCGCCTGATGACAAAATACAGGTCTTCAGCAACATGGTGGTAACGTGCGGCAACGGGGCCGGCCGGCGCAGGGCGCACCGGCCGGCCAGGCAGATTAGCGGGCCGGCACCGGTGCCAGGGTCTGGTGGTTGCCCGGCAGGCGGGCTTCCGCTTTGTGCACCATGGTGTAGGCGTAATCCACGCCCATGCCGTAGGCACCGGAATGCT